>NZ_JAQUZF010000119.1:0-7085 GCF_028691475.1 Anaeromusa sp. | reverse complement strand
AATCTCATTTAGTGTGGCTCCATTATATACCCTTTTTAGGGAAAAACACAAATGCCGTACCGCAAAATAGGGCGTATAGAAGGTATTTTCAGTAAAAAAAAGAATTTACCCTGTATAAGATTATAATAATAATGGGAATTGAGAAGGGAGGGCGGACTGTGCGGTTTGGAATGCAAAGAACCATTAGGCAGCAAATGGGATTGTTTGGTCTAATGCTGCTGCTGTGCAGTTCCCTTGCTTTAACAGGGGTATTTATTTGGCATGAAGTCGATCATCTTCGTGAAAGCAGCGTGCGAAATTTACAACAAGCCGTAGTGTTGCAAAATCAATTTTTGAGGAATTGGCAACAGCATTACACAGAACTGGCAGCTTATTTGGCTTTGGGCAAGGCGGCTCAAACACAGAACTGGGCGTTGTTCAAAGAACAGGCCTTGGCGATCAAAGCTTCCTCTCAGGAGGAGTTAGATGTTATTTTTGTTGGCGATGACGGTTTTGGAAAGTTTACTAGCGGCATAAAGCCGGCACAGCAGTTGTTCGCTGGGGAGCGAGCCTATTTCCAGGAGGCGAGGGAAGGGCGGCCGTTTGTTTCCGGCTTATTGAGCAGTCAAGCATTGGAGCGGCAGGTAGTCGTGTTTTCTCATCCCGTGAAAGCCCAAGGTGAAAAATTTGGCGGAATGGTGCTTGTAGTAGTGTATGCGGATTCCATCGTGTCTATGCTGAAGAAGGTTCAACCTGTTATGTCAGGCGATTTATATCTAGTATCAGCTAACAATCTGGTTTTATCGAGCGCTATAGAGCCAGCGGAAGGTTGGGAAAACAGCGGCTTTTTTGAAACCATGCGGACCAGCGGGGAAGGCGTTCGGCGTTATCAACGGGGCGAGGAAGAGTATCTGCAAGCTTACCAGAAAGCAGAACCAGGCGGGTGGCTGGTTGTTAGCGAAATTCCCTGGAGCGGCGTGGTAAAGCCTATAAACGAGTTTTTGCAATGGGTATTATTGGTGATGACAGGGGTGCTTTTTTTATCTGGATTTTTGCTTTGGTACTTTTCCAAAACCTTGGAAAGACCAGTGCAAGCGCTGGTTCAAGGGGCAAAACGAGTGCAAGCAGGAGAGTATACGCAGCCTGTGGAACTGCAAGAAGGAGGCTTTGTGCCTAGAGAACTGCATTCTCTTTGCGATTCTTTTAACATTATGACTGGCGTGATTCAGCAGCAAATGGAGCTTTTGCAGGAATTTCACCGCCTTTCTTCGGAAGCGGAACAGTTGCTGCAAAAATATCGCTTGCTGTCGGAGAATGCAACCGATATTATTTTGTTTGTACGGATGTCGGATCAGCAGATTATTGAAGTCAACAAAGCCGCGGAGGTGGCCTATGGCAAGACGCGGCAAGAGTTATTGACCGGCAGTCTGCATGACTTGTATCCGGTGCGCCAGGACGTGTTGGCTTGGGATAAGATTCGGAGGAGTTCGGCGAAGCCGGTTATTGAAGAGATGCATCGTCGCAGTGACGACAGTCTGTTTTTTGTAGAAGTCAGCGTACAGCAATTGGCGGGAGAATTGCAGGATGTAGTTGCGTTTATTGTGCGCGATGTAAGCGAGCGCAAAGAGTTTGAGCAGAAACTCCGTCGCGTCAGCTTTCATGATCAACTGACTGGTTTATACAATCGTTTCTTCTTCGAATATGAAATGGAGCGCTTAAAGAAAGAAGGCAAAGGGCCGTTGGCCGTACTTGTGTGTGATGTGGATGGCCTAAAACTGGTCAATGATACGCTGGGGCATGCGGCCGGAGACGATTTACTGCGGGCGGCTGCCTGGGTGCTGCGGCGCAGTTTGCGTGAGCAAGATTTGTTGTTTCGCATCGGCGGTGATGAGTTTGTGGCTTTTCTGCCGGATATGGAAGAGGATGGCATTGCAGGCGTGCAACAGCGCATTGCTAATGTAATTAAAGAGCATAACGAGCGAGCCTTGGCATGGCCTCTGTTCATTTCGTGCGGCTGGTCTTGGCGGCACGGGGCATTTCTACCGTTGGAGACTATGTTTCGAGAAGCCGATGATGCGATGTACAGCTCGAAAAGCCGCCAGCGCAACCAGACGCGGCAAGGAATGCTGCAGATGTTCGAAAAACGGTTGCGCATCACTGAACCCATCGCAGCAGAGCATATGGAGGAAGTAGCGGTAAAACTGCAAAAGTTGGGAGCGGCCATAGGGTTGGCGGAAACGGAATTTGAACGACTGCGGCGCTTGGGTCGCTACCATGATCTGGGTAAAGTTGCTATTTCCATGGAAATCCTAAATAAGCGAGAGCTGCTTTCGCCTAGCGAATGGAAAGAAATCCGCAAACATGCCGAAATTGGAGGGCGTATGGCGCAGCAATTGCCGGGTTTGATGGATTTAGCAGAAGCGATCCGGCATCATCATGAATGCTGGGATGGGACCGGCTATCCGGACGGCCTTGCGGGGGAGGATATTCCGCTTTTAAGCCGGATGATTGCTATTGTTGACGCCTTTGACGCGATGCAGCGGCCGCGCAGTTATCGGGAGGGAAAGAGCAAGGCGGAAGCGATCGAGGAATTGAGGTCTTTGGCAGGAAGTCAGTTTGACCCGAAGCTGGTTGAAGTTTTTTTGCAAACGGAGACATAAAAAACAGCGCTAAGGGCATAGTCCTTAGCGCTGTTTCATTAGAATCGGGTGTTCGTTTCTTGCTGTTGGCTTTTATTTTTTCGCGGCGATGTCTTCCCAAAACTTCACATAGCTTTCGCGAGTCATGGGCGGGGTGTAGTCGGCGAGAATCGCTTCTGCTTCGGCGGCATGATCGTAAAGTAAGTCAATAATGGTGTGAGCCATGGCTTGCGAGGAAACCAGATAAGCCATGTCAGGATCGGAGACGCAGAAGTCTCGGGTATGAGCGTTGCCGCTAACGCCGCCAACCCAAGGGTGGGTGACAGGCATGATATGGGAAAGATCCCCCATATCGGTGCTGGCGGCGTGATGATCCAGTTCCTCCACCTTGTCGGCGCCAACCAAAGCGGCGGCATTTTCTCGCAGCAAGGCGCTGAGGGAGGCTTCATTGCTTAAAGGAAGGTAGCCTGGCAGATCTGTAATCTCCACATCGGCGCCAATAGCCAGTGCGCCTGCCTGCAGGGCTCGATCAATTTTAACGTTGGCATCGATAATAGCGGGAACGGTGCGAGCGCGAACATAGCTTTCCAGGCGAACGTCCGACGGTACGACATTAACCAAGTCACCGCCTTTGGTGATGATGGGATGAAAACGCACATGATCTTCGTCACGGAACGTTTCGCGTTGGGCGTGAACGGCCATCATCGCTAACATGGCGGCATTGAGAGCGTTGACGCCTTCATGAGGAGCGCCGGCGGCATGGGCTTCGCGCCCTTTGTAGCGGATGAGTTTGCCGATAAAGCCGTTGCTGGTGCCGCCTACTTGGATAAGGCGGCCTCCTTCGCCAGTCGTGGAAAGATGCATCATCATGGACATGTCGACATCGTCAAAAGCGCCGAGGCGAATTAGTTCCGCTTTGCCTGCCAGAAAACCTAGTTTTCCTTCGGTACGCAGGCGGTTGCGGTATTCAATTTCTACGTACTCTTCGGCAGGTACGGCAAAAGGGACTACATCGCCGTCTAATTCCTGCATGACTCCAGACTCGGCTAAACCGATGGCGCAAGCGGCCATGGCTGCAAGCTGTGCATGATGGCCGCAGGCGTGAGCAGCGCCGGTTTCCGCACAGGCAGCCGGATGTTCATGGCAGATAACCGCATCCAACTCGCCAAGTACGGCAATGGTGCGTCCGCTGGTGCGGCCCTTGAGGCGTCCTTTAACTCCGGTTAGAGCTAAACCTTGTTCGGACGGAATGCTGTGTTTTGCAAATAAAGCGGCAATTTTAGCGGCCGTTTTAGTTTCTTTAAAGCCTAATTCCGGCTCGGAGAAGACCGAATCAGCTAGGGCGAATATTTCCTCCTTATGCGCCTGGATGGCGGCGTTGACTCGTTGTTTGCATTCGTCTTTAGTCATAGTGAACACTCCTTATGTTGCATCTGGATTTCTTTTCATATCTTGTTAAAAGAAGTAAACGTAATTAATACTCCTTAAGTATAAGGCTCCTATGCAAGGAGAACAAGCGGCGAAAAAAGGTGGTTATTAGCGAATAACAAACAAGAAAAGGGGAAATAGATGTATTTTCTTTCTTTCTCAGTTTGACGCGTTAAATAGATAATGATACCATAATCTGCAATACGTGAAAGGGGGCGGAAAATCTTGAAGGTTTTAACGTCTTGGAAAGTGCATGCGTTGGCGCTGCTTCTCGTTATGGTCTGCGAGGGCATCGGTACGCACAAAATTCCTCTGGGACCAGGGGTGCTCTTATTTTTACCTATGTTATACGCTATGATTCTAGGCGCGTTTATCAGTTGGCCCAAACTGAAAGTCATGAAATTGCCGGAAATGGGCGTAGCTTCGCAGGTACTGACGGTTGTAACCTTGCTGTTGGTTACGAAACTGGGGGTTATTATTGGACCTTCTGTGGCGAAACTGGCTCAATCCGGTTGGACTTTGTCCATTCAAGAATTGGGTCATTTCTTGGGGACCGTAGTGCTGGGCTTGCCCTTGGCTTTGTTCCTCGGTTTGGGGCGTGAGGCCGTAGGCGCTACGTTTTCCATTGACCGGGAACCGAATATCGCCATTATTGCCGAAAAATACGGTCTGGATTCACCGGAAGGCCGCGGCGTTATGTCTGTGTATATTTGCGGTACCGTCTTCGGGGCAGTTTGGCTGGGCCTTTTAGCGGGCTATTTGGCTGCATTGAAGGTGTTCCATCCCTTTGCTCTCGCTATGGGCGCAGGCGTTGGCTCTGGAAGTATGATGGCGGCTGCGTCGGGGGCTCTAAAAGCAGTACATCCGGAAGTGGCGAATGAAATTTTGATGTATGCCGGCGCCGCTAACTTATTGACGACCATTGTGGGCATTTACTTCTGTCTCTTCATTTCCTTGCCGGTGACAAACTATCTCTATCGCGTTTTGTCGCCTATCTTGTCTCCGAAGGGAGGAAAGTCCTCATGATGCGTTTGCAGGAAACAATTGCCGTTATGGTTCTGTTCGGTCTGATTACCGTTGTGGGAAACATGATCGGCTACAAGCAGCCCTTTGGGGATTCCTTGATTGGGTATGGAATTTTGCTGGTGATTACGGTAGCGGGTATGATTTTAGCCAAAGTGGTGCCGGGAAAACTGCCAATGGTTTTCTGGGTGTCCCTGGTGGCGCTGCTTTCGACTTCGCAGCTTTCCCCTGTGGCTAAAGAGGTGACTCTCTATACTGGAAAAATTGACTTTTTGGCTCTTTGTACGCCCATCTTGGCTTATGCAGGCTTGGGTGTCGGCAAGGACTTGGAAATTTTCAAAAAGATGTCCTGGCGCATTATCATTGTAGCTTTGGCGGTTTATACAGGCACCTTTGTCTTTTCTACGGCCATTGCTCAGTTCATGCTGCATTTGGAAGGCGTTATCTAAATTAGGCTCTAAAAACAGGTCTGTATTCTTAGGAATGCGGGCCTGTTTTTAATACGCGAAAAACGCGAAAGGGCTTTATGGTTCAGGGGGACGGTTCTCCTGAACCATTTTAACTGCGGCATAATTAATCCCTTACTTTACTCACTCTACTCCTGTTAAAACATAAATACTCAGTAACCCTCATTCATACCCTCTCGTGACTCCCGCGACTCTTGTTCAATCTTCGTTCTTTCTCTGTGACGTTCCCCAAAAGGACCGCGCAGCGGGTTTGCTTAAAGCGAATAGCGAAGCGTTGCCATAGCTTGCCGCGGCGGCTACAATGAAAAGAGAAAGGGCGGCGGTGAGCGGATGGAATTGCGATTGCTGAAGACTTTTTTGCTGGTAGCCCGGTTGATGAACATCACTCAGGCAGCGGAACGCCTGAATTTTACGCAGCCGGCTATTACGGCGCAAATTCATAATCTGGAAAGCGCTTTAGGAGCGCGGCTTTTTACACGCAAGGGGAAGCGTTTGCTGCTAACCGAAGCGGGACTGCGCCTGGTGGCGCACGCGGAGAGCATCTTGCTGCAGTGGGAGCAGGCTAAGGAAGAGCTGGCTGTGTACGCAGAAAATCGCGAGTCCTTGGTGTTAGGCGTATCCACGCAGCTGATTAATTATTTTTTACCGGATGTACTGCGGCGGCTGCAAGAGAAAATGCCTCAACTGATTGTTAGTGTGGAAGTGTGCTCCAATACGAAGACCGTACTGCAGGGCGTAGAAGACGGCCAGTTTGATTTGGGTCTGATTCACGGACGCAATTACTTGCGGCGCCTGAAGGAGCATGCTGTTTGGGAAGAAGATATTCTCTGGGTGATTGGCCAGAACTGTTCTTGGGAAAACGGGGACGTATTGCCCTTGGTTAATTTTAAGCAAGGCAGTGATTTTAGAGCCCAATGGGAGTTGGCGCGAGGCAGCCAGCCATATCATACGGTGGCTGAGTACAGTGATTCCGAAGCGGTCAAGCGGGCGGTGTTGAACGGCTTAGGGGCGGCCTATCTGCCCAAGACGCTGGTGCAGGAGGAGCTGCAGCAAGGAAAGCTGCGTTTAGCCGAGGGGCCGGCTTTACAGATGAAGATTTTTTTAGTACATCGTGTCAGGCAGACCTTTACTGCCGCTATGCAAGCGTTGCTTTGGCAGTTGAGTGAAAATTCCGCAGCCGAAGAAAGCTTGCTGACTCTTCTGGGGGAAATGGATGCTTATAAAAATAAATGATGGATGGCATAAAAAGCGCTGATTTTTCAGGGCTTTTCTTTTTGTGTAAGCTAAAAACAGAGATACGCAAAAGGAGGCGGAACCTATGGCGATGATTGGAGTGCTCGGGGGTATGGGGCCCATGGCAACAGCGGATTTGTTTGTGAAGATGATTGAAAATACAAAAGCGCAGACCGACCAGGAACATCTTTCTATTTTGATTTATAACAATCCGCATATTCCTTCGCGCATTGACGCTATTTTACATGGGGCGCCCAGTCCGGAGGCGGAGCTGGTGCGTTCTGCGAAATTGTTGGAGCGTTCAGGGGCTAATTTT
>NZ_JAQUZF010000016.1:0-34711 GCF_028691475.1 Anaeromusa sp. | reverse complement strand
TGCAGCTTCAGTTTGAGGCTAGCGAACGCGCCGACGAAATTGGCATATTAAACAACAGCTTTTTGGCGATGGTTGCCAGTTTGCGGAAGCTGGTCGGAGAGACGGTTCGTTCGGCGGAAAAACTGGCTGGTTCTTCGCAGGAACTGACGGCTAGTTCTAGTCAGGCTGCGGACGCGTCGCAGCAAGTAGCGCAGGCCGCTGTAGAGATTACAGAAAGCGCCTCGCAGCAGGTTAGCTCTGTAGAAGAAACCGCTTTGGCAGTGGAACGTGTAGCACAGCGGCTGGAAAAGGCGGGGAAAGCGGCCGAAGCTGCTTCCGGCGCCGCCGAACAAACGGCTAATACCACGATGCAGGGGCAGAAAGGTCTGGCTGCGGCAGTAGAGAGCATAGACGCCATTGGCAGCGGCGCAGCGCAAGTGGGCAGTGCGATTCAAGAGCTGGACAGCAGCTCAAAGCGTATTTCAGAAATTGTAGATATGATTAAAACCATTGCCGGACAGACCAATCTTTTGGCGCTGAACGCCGCCATTGAGGCGGCGCGGGCGGGCGAACACGGGCGGGGCTTTGCGGTAGTGGCGGATGAAGTGCGCAAGCTGGCGGAGCAATCAGAGCACGCAGCGAAAGAAATCACGGAGTTAATTGCAGAAAACAATGGGAATATACGGCAAACCGTTGAAGTGATGGACGTGCAAAAATCGCGCGTCGGCGAAGGGGTGGCTCAAGTTCGCGAAGCAGGGCGGCAGTTTGCGGAAATTGCCTCCTTGGTGGAAGAATTATCGGCGCAGGTACGGGATATTTCCGAAGAGGTATCAGGGACTGTGGCGGAAAGCCGGCAAAGCGCTGCAGCCGTACGGAGGATCAAAGATCTTTCCCTGGCCGTGGCGGACGAAGCCAGCGGCGTTTCGGCGGCGACAGAAGAGCAAACCGCTTCCATGGAAGAAATTGCTGCCGCCAGCCAAACGCTGGCGCATTTGGCGCAAGATTTGCAGGAATCGGTAGGGAAATTTCGTATGTAGCTTCAGCAAGCCCTTGTTATAGTCCATACCCCTCATTCACGTCTTCTCCTTGTTCCGGCTGCTCTTGTTCAATTCTTGCTTTTGCTCTTTTCGGTTTCGCTAAAAAATGGCAGGAAAATGCATTTGCATAGGGAAATACACAGTAGGTGTGCTGCCATGAGATGGCAGCATAGCCGGCGAAAGGAGTGACAAGGATGAATCAAGGCGGAAAACTGCTCATGGTAGTAACGAGTGCCAAGGCAATGGGGGTTCATCGGACCGGACTGTGGCTGGAAGAGTTTGCGGCGCCGTACTTGCTCTTTCTTCAGGCCGGCTTTGAGGTTGTGGTTGCCAGTCCCTTAGGAGGAGAAGCGCCGATTGATCCGCGCAGCGTGGCTGTGGGGCAGCCGGCGGCTTGGCAAAAGGCAGCCGAGGTATTAAAGCAGACGCGAAAACTCAGCGAAGTGGAACGTGAAGTTTTTGATGCGATTATTTTGCCGGGCGGGCACGGACCCATGGTGGATTTGGCTAAGGATGAAGCCTTGGCGGCGCTTCTCCAGCGAGCGGATGTGGATGGCTGGGTGATTGGCGCTGTCTGTCATGGGCCTGCCGGTTTGGTGCGGGCGCAAAAAGAAGACGGCACTCCGTTAGTGGCGGGACGCCGCCTGACCGGCTTCACCAATGCGGAAGAGCGCATGGTGCAATTAGAGGAAGCGGTACCGTTTCTTCTGGAAAATCGCCTGAAAGAACTGGGCGCTCATTATGAGCACAGCAAACCCTGGGAAGCCTTTGTCGTGCGCGATGGCTCCTTGGTGACCGGGCAAAATCCACAGTCAAGCGAAGCCTTTGCTAAAGAAGTTATTGTGGCGGTAAAAGAAAATGCCTGTGTGGAATGCTAAAAGAAAAGCGGCCTTTTGCTTTATAGCAAAGGGCCGCTTTTTTTTACTATATAAGTTTCAGGGCTTATAGCAAGTTTTAGTGCTTTTGCATGAAACGGACGGCAGTCTTGTATTTGAGACAAGATTTGCGCGCGCCTCGAAAAAGGGGTCTACGTCGGCAGTTTCTTAACTCGCTACGCTCAAACAGGCGAAACTGTGATCCGCCTTAGCCTCCTTTTTCGTCCTACGGACCGTCTTGCTCCAATAAAAGTCTCAAATACAATGGCTGTCGTAGCCCTCATTCGGGCCCTCTGGTTCTCTGATCCTCTTGTTCAAGCCCCGTATTCCTTACGCATCTTCTTTTTCGCTCAGCACTTTCATGGCTGCAAAGCGTTCATCAGCGGATGCTCTAGAAGGCCAGGCTTCGGCAAAGGCTTGAGAATTTTTAAATTCTACATGCCAGCGAAAAGCGCCGGCTTCGCAATAGTAGGAGAAAATTACTTTTTCCTCTAATGATTCCGGGACTAGACCTTCCTCCGTAGTGAGAATGGCGTACTGGCCATTTTCCGCCGGCTCGTAGCAAAGGGTTGGACCGTCTTCCGTAAACTCGATGATTTCAAATCCTAAAGGCTGGTAAAAATCTTCAACTTGGTGGCTCATATAAATACCTCCTTTTTCGGGAAACCATTGATTGATTCGCAACTCACGCCAAAGCAAATCTTTTACCGTCAAACTTTGTCAAAAAGCCTCGCCATAGCACCACTATGGCTGCGTTTTTTTTCGCGTTTGACGAAAAAATCTTTCGCTCTGGCGCAAGCGCTCATTTACTCATTGGCATCCCACTCTATTATTCCGTATTTCTTTAAGAAAATTACCTCTCACTAACATCTTCGTCGTGCCCTTCCTCTACTCCTGTTAAAATTTCGCACCCCGTAACCCTCTTGCGTACCCTCCCGCGACTCCGATTTTCCTGTTCAATTTTCTTTTCTCTCTGGTTTTCCTCTGTTCCTCTGCTTCCTCTGTGTCCCGTTCTCCCATCTCATCTTTCCAGCAGCAGCCGGCAGAGCACGGCATGGTCGAAATGATGGCAAGGGTCTAGACCGGTGGAACTGCGCAACTTAGCTAGGCGAAAGAGCAGCGTATTGCGATGGATGAACAGCGCTTTCGCCGCTAGGGAGGTATTGAGATTTTGCTCCAGAAGGCAGCGCAAGGTTTCTTCCATATTGAATTTGCGTAGGCTGGCTTTACACAGCGTATCTTGCAGCTTCTGCAAAGGACGGCAATCGCGGCCGGGTGCGTAGCGCAGGGCATACGCCGCTAGCACAGGAAGCTCTTCGATGGAAGTGACCGGTTTATCCGGGCGGCAGTATTTTAGTGCAAATAGCGCTTCTCGGTAGGAGAAATGCAGCTGTGCAGTAGCGGCGTCGCTGCTGCCAAGACCGATAGGCAAAGGAGCGGTGTGAGGTGGCAGCAGTTGGCTTACCTGCTGACCCCATTGGAACAGGGCGTCCAATGAATCGGGCGCGGAGAGCTGTGTTTCTCTCAGAATAACTAAACGCTGCTCCAGAAAGACGACAAAATCACGGGGCCCAATGCAAGGCGAGGGCAAGAGCTGCTGCAGGATGTTCTCGCGCAGGCGGGTGAAGACCAGATCGTAGGGGCCAAAGGTAAGGGCTTGTAATACAAGAGGTTCTGTGTCGATAACGACAACCTGACGCACGAGAGATAAATCGTACTTGAGAAGCTTAGCGGACGCCTGCAGAGACGCAGCATCTTGCTCTGCTTTTTCCGAGAGCAGCAGGCTCGCGAAATGCTCATGTAATTGTGCTTGGGAGCGAAATTTCTCCATTAATACATCTCGCTCCAAAATTAATTCGGTGACGGCTTTGAGCAGCTTGGCTGTATCGCGGACTTCCTTGGGATGACCCGAAATACCTACAACGCCGATAACCTGGCCTTCCAAAAAAATAGGCATATTAACTCCAGGGAGTGCACCGGGAAAGAGATTGACGTCTTCTGGGTGAATTTCTACGGTTTGCTGTTGGGAGATGGCGTCAAAGGCGCCTTTATGAAAATCTCCGATCCGTTTAGGCTGGAAAGAAGCAATGATCGTTCCCGTGGCATCCATGACATTGACGTTTTGCCGCACCAAGGGCATGAGGGCGTTGACTACTTGCTGCGCCAGGCCGGGAGTGAGGAGCATGCTGCAACGCCTCCTTCTTTTATCCAGGCTATGATACTAGTATTTGGCGGTTTTGTCTAAAATCCTGCTGAAACAAAAAAGATATCGAGGAGATTTTTATAATTTTATGTGCAAAACTTCTAAAAAATCATTAAAAAATCGTGCAATCCAGACAATTGCCTTCGCCAAGGAACTTAGTATAAAATAAAATAAATAAATACTTTCGGAAAATTTAGCTGTTTTAAGGAGGAAAAACCATGCGTGTAATTATTGCACCGGATTCCTATAAAGGAAGCGTATCGGCTTTGGAGGTAGCCCGGGCTATGCAGCGGGGCGTACAAACCGTGTTTCCTCACGCAGAGATTCAGTTGGTGCCGATTGCCGACGGCGGCGAAGGTACAGTAGAAGCCATGGTAGCCTCCACAGGCGGTACGGTAGTGAAGAAATCTGTCCAAGGGCCGCTGGGGACGTCGGTGGAAGCCTACTACGGACTGTTGGGCGATAAAGTGACTGCGGTGATTGAAATGGCGGCCGCTTCCGGTTTGCCCTTGGTGCCCAAGGCGCAGCGAGATCCCCGGGGGACGACTACGTACGGGACCGGCGAACTGATCAAGGCGGCCTTGGACGCAGGCGCCAAGCGTTTGGTTATCGGTATTGGCGGCAGCGCTACCAATGACGGCGGCGCGGGCATGCTGCAAGCGCTCGGCGTTCGCTTTCTTGATGCGGCTGGCCAGGAATTGCCTCCAGGCGGAGCTGCCTTGGCGAAGTTGGCGAGCATTGATATGAGCGGCCTAGATGCCCGCTTGGCGCAGACCGATATTTTGGTGGCTTGCGATGTAGACAATCCTTTGTGCGGTCCTCGCGGCGCGTCGGCTGTCTATGGGCCGCAAAAAGGGGCTACGCCGGCAATCGTGCAGGAACTGGATGCGGCCTTGGTGCGTTACGCCCGGGTGGCTCAAGAAGTTACCGGCAAGGACGCAGCCGAGATAGCCGGCGCGGGCGCAGCGGGCGGTTTGGGCGCCGGATTCCTCTTCTTTACGGAAGGACGTTTGTGTCCTGGGGTGGACGTGGTGCTGGAGACCGCTAACTTTGAAGAGATGGTAAAGCAGGCGGATTTGGTACTGACCGGCGAGGGCTGTACGGATTATCAGACCGCTTATGGCAAGGCGCCTGTGGGAGTCTCGGCTTTGGCTAGAGCGTATGGCGTGCCCTGTATCTGTTTGTCCGGCGGTCTGGGCGAAGGCTGCAGCGCTGTGCGCGAAAAAGGCATTGACGCCTTGAGCAGTACCGCTCCTGGTCCCTTAAGCTTGGAAGAATGCATGGAGCGCGGCGCGGAACTGATTGAAGAGGCCGCGGAGCGTGTTTGTCGCCTTTTGGCGGTGGGGATGAATCTGAAAAATAGATAAATTGCCTAATGAAAGAGGAAACTTTGAACTGCTAGTATAAGAAGCAGGAAAGCGGCAGCTTTGCGGGGAAGCTCCCTGCAAAGCTGTCTTTCGTTCCTGCCCTCCGTTTACTCCCTACTCCTGTTAAAATCCCTTTGCTCTGGTTTTTCTCTGTGTTCTAAAAAGGAGGCTCCTATGCATCAACCGCTGCGAGTTGTTTTTGACTTTTCCTGTCCCTACTGCTATTTGCTTTGGGGTTATGTGCAGGAGCTGCGGCGAACGTCGCTAGTACCGGTGGAGTGGCTGCCTTGGGAGATAAATCCAGAGTTGGAGCCGGAGGGAAGAGCGTTACAGCCGGGGACGCCGGGCATATCTCAACCCGATCAATTAGGCGCGTCCCTGGGCTTGGTTCCTTCCGCCAGGACCGTGTTGGCCAATACGCACCAGGCGCTGGCGGCGCTGGAATTTGCCAAAGATCTTGGACAAGGCGATGCGTGGCTGGATGTAGTGTTTCCAGCTCATTTTGTCGGCGATCGAGATATCGGTCAATTGCCGGTGCTGCTGCAACTGGCGCAGGAGATCGGTTTAGATGCCCAAGCGTTGGAGACGGCGCTGCAGGCCGGGCGCTATAATCGGCGATTGCTGGATAACGAGGCGTATTGCCAGGAACATCAGATTGAATGGGTTCCTACCGTGCTCTGGGGCCAGGAAAAGCTGCTGGAAGGCGTTATTACCTTTAGCGTCTTTAAAGATACGTTAAAAACCTTGTTTTAGGGAAGTGCTGTTTCATGCGACGCCCCGTCTTGGCGAGTCTTTTTTGTTTTCTCTGCGTTGAATTTTAGACATAGCATCGGTTTTAGAAGAAGTCCTTCTGCCCTTTTGGGCAGCGGGACTTTGAGCTTTTATTCGACTGCATTAAGCGGAAGGAACCTCTTCATAAAACGGGCGGCAGCCCTCCCTCTACTCCCTCTACTCCTGTTAAAATTCTCGGTTCTTCGTTTCTTGCTCCATTGTGCTTTGGCAGCGCCTTTTGTACAATAGAATTTAGATTTAAAAGAAGACAGAGGAAAACATTATGCATATCCTTTCCATAGAAAATATGAGCAAGCAATACGGCGAGCGTACTCTTTTTGAGGACGTTACGTTTGGAATTGGCGATACCGATCGGTTAGGCCTTATCGGCGTTAACGGCACCGGCAAGACTACATTTTTAAAAGTGATCGCCGGTCTGGAACCGCCGGACGAGGGGCGCGTCAGTCGCGCCGGCGGCGTGCAGGTGGAATATCTGTCGCAGGACCCGGACTACGACCCGGAAGGCACGGTTCTGCAAGAAGTTTTTCGCGGCGCTTCTCCCATTCTGCAGGTGCTGCGAGATTATGAGGCGGCCCTGGGGGCCGCTGCCGCCCGGCCCGGTGATGAGGCGCTGCAGGCGCAGGTAGTGCGTTTGGGGCAGAAAATGGACGAGCAGAACGCCTGGCCCCTAGAAAGCGACGCCAAGACCATTCTAACCAAGCTGGGCATTGACGATTTCAGCGCCCAGATGAAAACATTGTCCGGCGGCCAGCGCAAGCGCGTGGCCTTGGCGGGAGCGCTCATCAATCCGGCGCAGCTTTTGATTTTGGACGAACCTACCAACCATATCGACCATGAAACCGTAGCTTGGCTGGAACAGACGCTGGCCCGCCGCAACGGGGCGCTGCTTGTCATCAGCCATGATCGGTACTTTTTAGATCGCGTTACTACCGGCATTTTAGAGCTAGACCGGGGCCGCCTTTTCCGTTACGAGGGGAATTACAGTCTCTTTTTGGAGCAAAAAGCGGCGCGGGAAGAGCGCGAAGAAGCCAGCGAACGCAAGCGCCAAAACCTGCTGCGTCAGGAACTGGCTTGGATGATGCGCGGCGCGAGGGCGCGCAGTACCAAGCAAAAGGCGCGTATTGAACGCTTTGAGACGCTGTCGGAGCAGCAATCCTTAGGCAAGGCGGCGGCCCTGGAAATGTCCGTAGGCTCCAGCCGTTTGGGTAAAACCGTCATCGAAGTGGAGCACCTGAGCCATGATTTTGGCGAGGGCTGCGTTTTGCAGGACTTTAGCTACATTGTCAAGCGGAATGACCGCATCGGCATTGTCGGCGCCAACGGCAGCGGCAAATCGACACTGCTGAACTTGATCGCCGGGCACCTAGAGCCGCAGGCGGGGAGCATCAAAGTGGGCCAGACTGTTAAAATCGGTTATTTCGCCCAGGAGAACATCGAAATGGACCCGCGTCTGCGGGTGATTGAATACATTCGCGAAGAGGCCAATTTTATTGCAACTTTGGACGGCGGCATGATCAGCGCCGCGCAGATGTTGGAGCGTTTCTTATTTCCGCCGCATCTCCAGGGCGTGTCCGTAGCCAAGCTGTCCGGCGGCGAACGCCGCCGCCTCTACTTGCTCCGGGTGCTGATGAGCGCCCCTAATGTGCTGCTTTTGGACGAGCCGACCAATGATTTGGATACGCTCACCTTGGCGGTGCTGGAAGATTACCTAGATACCTTCCCTGGAGCGGTGCTGACCGTCTCTCATGACCGCTACTTTCTTGATCGCGTGGCCGACCATATTTTCGCCTTTGAAGCAGGTGGTTCTATCGGGCGTTATCCCGGAGGCTATAGCGACTATCTCGACGCCAGAGCGCCGCAGGGCGAGCTGGAGAAAGCGTCCGGCCTAAAAGAAAGCGATAAGACCGACGAGCGCAATCAAAACCGCGCGCCCCGCATGGGCTTTAAGGAAAAACGCGAATTTGATGAAATTGAAGGCGTTATCGCCGCCGCCGAAGGAGAACTTCGCGCCGTCCGTTCTCAACTGGCCCAAGGAGGCAGTGATTTTTCGCTTTTGCAGGAGCTGCTGGAGCGAGAAAAACAGCTGCTGGCGAGGTCGGAGGAGCTTATGGAGCGTTGGGCCTACCTGAGCGAATTGGCGGAAGCCAGTGAGAGCCGCTAAATAGGCTGGCGAGTTTCGTCACTCTATCTGGACAAGCAAACATTGTTATGGTAAAATTAAAACCTGTTAGGGGCATTAGCTCAGTGGGAGAGCGCTTGATTCACATTCAAGAGGCCACTGGTTCGAAACCAGTATGCCCCACCATTTCTAACAAGCAAGACTCTCGAGAATTCGAGAGTCTTTTTTGTCATATACACCGCTTGAATGTGAATCAAGAGGTCACTGAGTTTTGTGCTTTTTCAATTCTTCCGTACTTGTGTGAGTTATATATGCTCAATATATGAGGAGGCTTGAAAATGAAACAGCATGCTACTGAATTATTGAAATGCATGTTCGGACCAGATTCAATTTTTCGAAATGGTCAGTTGGAAGCAATCATGGGGGCTGTGAACGGCAAAAGAGTTTTGGTAGTACAGAAAACAGGCTGGGGAAAGAGTATAGTTTATTTTATTGCGACAAAGATGCGGCGCGAAGAAGGTAGGGGAATTACATTGTTGATTAGCCCGCTGCTTGCGCTGATGCGGAATCAGATTGAAAGTGCAAATAAATTGGGTTTATATGCTAGAACTATTAACAGTTCCAATGCAGACGAGTGGGACGAGATAAAGCAAGAATTGTTTGAAGATCAATGTGATCTTTTGTTGCTGTCTCCAGAAAGGTTGGCAGATGAAGACTTTAAAAGCAAGATTCTCTCAAAGCTAAAGATTGGCATGTTTGTAGTGGATGAAGCGCATTGCATATCTGATTGGGGGCATGATTTTCGGCCAGACTACCAAAGAATTGTTAGTATTGTTGCTAACCTGCCTCCCAATGTGCCTGTGCTAGCGACAACAGCGACTGCCAATAATAGAGTAATACAAGATGTTCAAGAACAGCTGGGGGGACTGCAGGTACAGAGGGGGCCATTGCTGCGAGAGTCATTACACATTCAAGTTATTAAACTAGGAGGTCAAGAAGAACGGTTAGCATGGCTGGATGAAAATATTGAACGAATGCCGGGGACTGGGATTATTTACTGCTTAACTGTGGCTTCCTGTGAAAAAGTTGTAAAGTGGCTGAAAGATAGAGGACATAACGTGGAAGCATATCATTCGCAGTTGAAATCATCAGAGCAAGATTCGTCAGAGTTGCGCATTGAAAGAGAAAAGTGTTTGATGAAAAATAAAGTAAAGGCTCTAGTTGCAACAGTTGCGTTAGGCATGGGCTTTGATAAACCGGACGTAGGTTTTGTTGTGCATTACCAGCGGCCAGGAAATTTGATTGCATATTACCAGCAAATTGGACGTGCAGGAAGGAGTCTGAAAAATGCCTATGCAATCTTGCTTAGTGGCCGCGAAGATGATGAAATTCAAGAGTATTTTATTCAGTCAGCCTTTCCAACAGAAATAGAGATGACAGAAGTTTTGAATCATATTGAAGGCTCGGAATGTGGCTTGGGTTTATATGAAATTCTGAGTGCTGTTAACTTAAAACAAGGAAAAGTAAAGCAAATTCTGAAGTTTCTACTATTGCAAAATGCAATATTTAGAAATGAAAAAAGTAAATACATACGTACGGTGCGTTCTTGGAAGGCTAATAAAGAAAAAAGTAAGAAAATCACAGAGCGACGCTGGGATGAACTTGAAAAAATGAAAAAATTTGTAGATACAAACAGTTGCTACCTACGGTACGTTGCAGATGCGTTAGATGATCCCTATGCACAGGACTGTGGAAAGTGTGCTAACTGCCTGAAAAAAGATTTTTTTGACGGGCAAGTGCGACAGGATACTGTATTAGAGGCCGTAAAATTTTTAAAAGGCGATTATTTGCCAATAGAAGTGAGAAAAAGATGGCCCGCAGGATGGAAGTTTGAAAAAGGGAAGATTTCCGATACATTGCTAACGGAAGAAGGGCGAGTTTTATGCGCATATGGCGATGCTGGTTGGGGTAAATGCATTCGTGAAGACAAATATAATGTTGGAAGATTTAGGAATGAACTAGTAGAAGCTGCAGTTTCTTTGATTCGAAAGTGGAATATAGTTCGGAACTTAGAATGGATAGTTTGTGTCCCATCTTTGAGACATCCTCGGCTAGTCCCTGATTTTGCAGCAAGAGTTGCTGCGGAACTGAAACTACCCTTCCATCCTTGTATTTTAAAAACAAAGGAAACATCTCCGCAGAAAACAATGCAAAATACTTCTTTGCAAGCGAGTAATGTATATGATTGCTTTGCAATTAAGGGAAAATGTCCAAGCGGGGATGTGCTTTTAATTGATGATTTGGTTGACTCTCGATGGACATTTACTATATGTGGCAAGTTATTGAGAGAAAAAGGAAGCGGTGCTGTATATCCTTTTGCGTTGGCATCGACAGCTGGAGGAGATAAAGGTGATGGTTAAACAACTTAGTGAAGATAGTCTCGCAACGTTGCTTATATGCTCTGGCCTGACAAGTAATGGCTTAAGCGGAGTGAAGTCATACTCATTAACAGAGTGGAATAAGTTGGCGGCTCTTCTTGCCAATAGTGAAATTAAGACTCCTAAGGGATTATTTCATACGAACCCTGAAGACTGGAAGCGACAAATGAACTTAAGTGATACAGAAAGTGAGCGTCTGCAGGCATTGCTTGATTGTGGCGGGAATTTGGCAATGGAAATTGAACGACTTAGTTCTATGGGAATATGGATTACGACGCGAGCGGAAGAGACATATCCCACTCTTTTGAAGAGGCGGTTAAGTCACCGATGTCCGGCGTATTTGTTCTGCGCGGGAAATTCTGACTTGTTATATGAGAAAGGTATAGCTGTGATTGGCTCGCGGAATGTAGACCAGGAGGGTGTTTTCTTTACTGAAAAACTGGTACGACGAGTGGTAAAGGAAGGGTACGCGGTTGTTTCAGGAGGAGCAAAGGGTGTTGATAAGGTTGCGGAGCGAACAGCAATAGAGGCAAGGGGACGAGCAATTTCTATTGTTATAGATGGATTTGAGAAGAAAATTAGTCATAAGGAAGCAAGGCAAGCAATTTCTGGCAACCAATTGCTTGTGATCTCGCCTGTTCATCCGAAGATGTCTTTTAATGCAGGCAATGCGATGGGGAGAAATAAATATATTTATGCCTTGTCTAGATTTGCTGTAGCTATTTCTTCAGATTATAATAAAGGTGGAACTTGGGCGGGCGCTAAAGAAAACATAAATTCTCGTTGGGTTCCGCTATTTGTTCGTAAAGAAGAAAACATACCTCAAGGAAATAGAGAATTAATCAAATTAGGAGCCGTGCCTTTGGAAAAAGAAGTTCTTGAAAAATCAGAGGGCAGTCTAGTTGCGTGGATGGAATCTAAAGAACAGAGGTATTTTCCTCCTAAAGAAGAAAGCGTTTCCTTGTTTGGAACAGTTACCTTATCGTCAGTTCAAGAAAGCAAGAAAGAATTGAATTTAGATAAAATCGATGACAAAGATATAAATATAAATAATGAAAAGATGGAGGTAATAGGGGAAGAGAGGAAGGTTGGTTCGGCGTATGAGATTTTGAAGGAGAATTTATTAGAAGCTTTAACTCAGCCTCAGACTGTCGACGAGCTTAAGTTAAAATTCGATGTGCGAAAAGGACAAATGCTGGACTGGCTGGAATTGTTGCAGGAAGAAGGTCTTGTGGAAAAGAATTTGAGGCCAGTTCGTTTTATACGTAAAGAACAGTGCAAGTCGACAAGTTAATTTTGTGAGTTGCGACAGTGTAAAGGAGCTACAATGAACGAGCAAAATGATGAGCGCTATGGGCGCTACGAAGGTGAATACTCACAGCCCCGCTTTTTTGCAAAGCTGTTCAAACATGCCGGAAGCATCGGTACGTCTTTGCTTTATAAAGCGCTGCAGCTTTTCTATGTCGCACAGAAGCCGGAAGTTCCGCTGAAGGTGAAAGCGACGATTTATGGAGCGTTAGGATATTTTATTTTGCCTTTTGACGTTATCCCGGATATGATTTTTGGCGTAGGGTACGGGGATGACACGACGGCCTTGTTGGTAGCATTGGGGATTGCGCATATGTATATTGACGAAGAAGTTCGCGAACAGGCGAAACGGAAGTTGGAGGGCATTCTCGGAAAAAAACGGGTTGGATGCATAGACTAAGGGTCTATGGAAACAATAACAAACGAGCATAAAAAAGACGGCGCTGACAAGTTGCAGCGTCGTCTTTCTATTTTTGCAGCAAGCGGATCGCCGTAGAGGGGGGCTCTGGACGGCCGAAATAGTAGCCTTGAATATAGTCGCACTGTGTTTGCGCCAAAAAAGAAACTTGGTCGGACTTTTCCACGCCTTCTGCAACTACGACCATTTTCATAGTATGGGCCATATCGATGATGTTTTTAATAATCGAATTCTGCGTAGTGTCATTAAACATCCGGTCGATAAAGGATTTGTCAATTTTTAGCGTATTTACAGGCAAGCGATGCAGATAGGTCAGGGAAGAATAGCCGGTTCCAAAGTCATCAAGGGCGAGGCGCACACCCAATTCATTGAGCTTGGCTAAGTTGCGTACTACATTATCAAGGGACGACATGATGGCGGTTTCTGTTATTTCCAGCTCAAGCTGTTCAGGCCGAATGCCTATGTTTGTGATTACGCGTTGGACCATGGTAACAAAATACTCGTCAGATAATTGGATGGGAGAGGTGTTAACGCCAATACGAATATGTCCTTGTCCCTGCTCGGATAAGTGTTTTGCAAAGAAGCAGGATTCTTTTAATACCCATTCGCCAATCGAATGGATGAGACCGGTTTGCTCCGCCAAGGGAATAAAAATATCCGGAGAGATTCTGCCGTATTGTTCACTATCCCAGCGCAGTAAGGCTTCAAAGCCAACGATACTATGATCGTGGACTCGAACCAGCGGCTGATACAATACCGTCAATTCGCCTTGGTTCAGCGCGGAGCGAAGGGCTACTTTTAAGACCATCTGCTCATAGGCTTCGGTCTGCATGGAAGGTTCATAGAAACGCCAGCAATTTTTCCCTGTCTTTTTCGCCGCGTACATGGCGTTGTCGGCATTCTTGAGGATTTCTTCGCGAGTATCGCCGTTTTCGGGATAGAGAGCGATGCCAATGCTTGCGGAGGTTTGCAAACGAATGGTATCTGTATCGTATTCATAGGCTAAAGCTTGGATTAGCTTTGAAGCTGTTTTTTCAAGTTCCTGGCGGGAGTCTTGACTGGGTAAAATAACAACAAATTCATCGCCGCCAATGCGCGCGACAAAACCGAGGGCTTTTATTTCCGCCACAAGAATAGAGCCGGATTGAATAATTAAATCGTCGCCATATTGATGCCCTAAGGTATCATTGATCGTTTTTAAGTCGTCTAAGTCGATAAAGAGGACGGCTCCGGTATGACCTTCTTTTTGCGTTTTTTCCAGTTCTTCCTTCAACTGTTCGTTTAAGTGCTCGCGGTTGGGCAAGCCAGTAAGACTGTCATGCAGAGAAGCGTAGTGAATTTTGTTATAGTTGCAAAGCAGCTCTTCTTCTTTGGCTAAGAGCTCTTCATTTTGAGCGGCTAATTCTTCCTCTTGGGCTTGCAGGTTTTCGTGGGCGAGGAACAACTGGTCATAGTTTACTTTCAGTTTCTTTTTGAGACGGTCTATATACAGTTTGATCGCTATGCCCGTAATGATGAGAGAAGCTATAGCCGTAAGCAGAAAAAAGAGGATTTTTTCTTGGCGAGCTTTTTCATAGCCATCCGAATGGGTGTAGAAAAACTTCACGTATAGTTCTTCAAAAACGCCGTTTTCTTTTAATTGATCGAGTTTGCGGTTCATATATTCCACTAAGTCCGGACGGGCCTTGCTAACGGCGTAGGCATGCTCGCGGGGAAAGAGATTGGTAACCTGAGGAACAACGATACCCTTAAGGTTTTTAGAAATAATCGCATAATCCATAAGCTGTTGATTTTCAAAAATTACGTCGATCTTTCCGTCAAGCAGGTCGGGAAGGGCGTCGTCAATATCATCGTACGTTTGGTAGGGCGAGATATGCAGCGCGTTTCGTAGGAGACTTTCGGTATAGTAGCTTTTGCCGACGCCGACGCGCAGCTCTGATAAATTCTCAAGGGTTACTTTTTGAAAATTAGCTACCGTATAGATTGAAACGTACGAATTAAATAAGGGTTTAGTAAAGAGGACTTCTTTTTTTCGCTCTTCCGTAACGGCAATGATGCCTCCAATGTCGATATCGCCTCGTACTAGTCTTTTATAGACGCGATCCCAAGAGTCGGCGGAGTAGTCGGCATCATAATCGGTGGAATCCAAGACAAGGGTAATCAAGCTGGAATCAAATCCATACAGATAGTCTTTATTTTGAAAGGTGTACGGCGGGTAGTTTTTATCAACTTGATATTTTACGGAAGGAGCGCCAGCGCAGACGGATGCCATCAAGGAGAAGGCAAGAAGCGCTAGGACGAATCTTCGCAAAATCATATTGCATCACCTTTCTGTCTGGCTTGTGGTAGTCTGCGCCTTGAAGCGGTGGCGAACAATAGAGGGCTTCTTTGTTTTAACATAAAAGCAAGACTCTTTTATGCGATATAATATAGTTGGTAGTTTCGCTAGATACATAAGAATACCTCTTGATTACGGGAAGAAATTGTTTTTTCTAGCGGCTTTTTTCATCGTTACTTGAGAGGTTAAATGGCGGAAGCTATGAGTTTTGCGCGGCCAAAATAAAGTATATTGAAAAAGCAATAGATATAAATTATTTGTTGACAATGGACAGCCTCTTTCATAAACTATAGATAGTTTATGATGCTTTGAAAGAAAGGTTGCTTGTTTATGGATACGAAACTTGTGCTTGTTATTTCGGTCCTGGTGCTGCTGGCAGTAGTGGCGTTGGGCTGTAAAACGCAAGCTAACACGGAGGGGGCGCTTCCCGCAGGATATCATAAAATAACGGCGGCGGAAGCAAAGCAAAAAATGGCTGCAAATCCGCAGGCGGTTGTGTTGGACGTAAGGACTGCGGAAGAATACCGTGAAAAGCACATTCCCAAGGCGGTATTGCTGCCTTTGGCAGAAGTGAAGGAGAAGGCGGCGGTGGTGCTGCCTGACAAAAATGCCGAAATTCTTGTGTACTGCCGCAGCGGTAATCGCAGCCGTCAGGCAGGGGTGTTGCTGGCCGAAATGGGATACACCTCGGTGTATGATTTTGGCGGCATTCAGGACTGGCCTTATGAAGTGGTTCAGTAGAAGGAGGTGCGACTATGCTTGCGATCACGCCCGAAGCGGCCGCCTATGTGAAGGAGAAGCAAAAGCCGATTCATTTAGAGCTGCCGCCGGAAATAGGCTGCTGCATTCATTTGCGGGAAAAGCCCAGCGTTCGCTTGGGACCGCCCCATGATCCGCACAATTATGAAAAAATTGTACTTCAAGGGGTAGAGGCGTTTGTACCCAAGGAGCTGGTATCTCTTCCTTTAACGATTACGGTCAATCAATTCTTGGGCTTTCGTAGTCTGGGAATTATAGGGTGGAAGCTTGTGTGATTGAAAAATAAGAAAGCGTATGGCTTGGGTTAGCGGAACGGTAAGGCTAGCCGTTAATGCAAAAGGACCTGTACTGAAACAGCGGTTGTTTCAACACAGGTTCTTTTGCATTAGCGAGTAAGGGCATAGGATTTGTTACATAGAGTTAGGAAGAACCATTTTTTTGTAAGGGAGAAAGCGGCTTTAGCTAAGTTGGAGACTAAAACGCTGTTATGCGTAGCGGCATTACTTGAAGGAGGCAACAAGGATGACAAAGGTGTTGGCAGGGCGCATTCTTTTAGCGTTCTGCATTGGGATAAGCGGGCTGGATTATTTTTGGCAAACGGGAGCTAGCCCGTTGCTGGGAACTTGGTTTAGTAAAGCCGGCAAAGAAGCAGGAAATTTGGCTATGTACGGAGGGATTGTCGCTGGCTGCTTATATGTGAGCCGAGAGCTTTTCTCTTGGCTTAAGAAGCGCAAGGAACCGGGAGCGTCTATGGGGGCTGGTTATTTGCAAAAAATATGGGAGCAGTTGCGTCAGTGGCATGTGTTTTTGGGATATGCTGCAGTATCCTTGGCTTTTTTACATGGCTATGTGATGCTGATGTATCGTTCGCGCAAGATCTACGCTGTCTATAGCGGCGAAGTTGCCGCTGTGGCGGCACTGCTGCTTTTTATCGGCGGCAATTGGCTCTATAAGAATCGAAGGATGCTTGCTCTGCGCAATTGGCATAAAGCCTCTGCATTGGTTGTGGCTGTGGCCCTTGTAGCGCATAAAATGCTTAAATAAATGGATGAGTTTCTAACATTGACAGGCGAATTTTAAAGGAATATGCTAAGTCTATACCAGAAGAAAGGGAGAATGACTTATCGTAAAAACGCAATCTGTAGTTCGTGCTTAGCAAAGGCTAGTGCATGAGACTGCAAACGTTGTGCTAGCCTTTGCTCAATCCTAAAGAAATTAGGAGGGAGCGGCATGGGCTACAAGGCGGCTGCGCAGGTATTGCCGGAGGATTTGCTGCTGGCTGTGCAAGAATATATTGACGGCGAGTATCTTTATATTCCGCGTAAAGAAGGATCGCGGCGAAGCTGGGGGGATAAAACGGAAAACCGCCAGCAGACAAAGGCGCGAAACTGGGAAATACGACGGAAGCGTCAAGAGGGCTTTTCCCCTCGTCAACTTGCGGAAGCATACTATTTATCACCAAAGACGGTATATAAAATCTTGGCTTCAAGGGAAGCGGAATAAGCAAAGAGTCGTAAGGAAGCGCTTCCTTGCGACTCTCCTTTTTTGTTCTGAAACAAGAGAGAGAACCAATGCGTCCCGAAGATGTGCTATACTGCGCCTAAAAGGGGGGCGCACGATGAACGTTTTTTCTATGGAGCAATTGGGCTTGACCGAGGCGCAGCGAGAGGCCGCGGGTGAGTTGACGCAGCTTGGCCGCGTGGCGGCGCAATATCGAGATGGCTATACGGTGTTAACCGCGACGGGAGAGCGGTCGGCGGTTGTTGCCGGGCGGCTGCGGCATGCGGCGACGCGGCCGGCTGATTTTCCAGCGGTCGGCGATTTTGTGGCGCTAGAATATGATGCTGAGGGAGCGGCTTTGTTATGGCGCGTGTTGCCCCGCCATAGCCTATTGGTTCGCCAAGCGGCGGGAACGGCGGGACAGGAGCAGCTCATTGCGGCCAATGTCGATACGGTGTTTATTTGCATGGCCTTGAACAGTGATTACAATCTCCGGCGGCTGGAACGGTATTTGAGCTTGGTCTGGAGCAGCGGCGCTACGCCGGTGGTGATTCTTACTAAAGCCGACGTATGCGAGGATATGGAGGAAAAGATGGCGGAGGCTTCTTTATGCGCTTGCGGCGCGAAGGTGCTATGTGTTTCTGCGCTGGAGGGCGATGGTGTTGAAGCGTTGCAGGCGTATCTGGGCGCGGGAAAGACTGCGGCTTTTATCGGTTCATCGGGCGTGGGGAAATCCACCTTGATTAATCGCCTGCTGAAAAAAGAGGCGTTGGCTACGGCAGGGCTTCGCAAAGACGAAAAAGGGAGGCATACGACAACGCGCCGCGAAATGCTGCTGCTTCCGGGGGGCGGCATTGTGATCGACACGCCGGGCATGCGGGAGCTGGCGTTGGAGAGCGGGGACTTGTCCGCGGCGTTTGCGGATATTGAAGCGTTGGCTGGATCGTGCCGCTTTGCAGACCGCAGGCATGACAAAGAGCCGGGGTGTGCTGTGCGGCAGGCGGCGGCAGAGGGACTTCTGCCGGAGGAACGCTTGAAATCCTGGCGGAAATTGCGCCAGGAGCTTCTCTATGCGGAGCTGGATTCGCGCCGTCTTGAAGTGGCGAAACAGGCCGTAATGTTTGCTGACGTTGGGGGCCGAAAAAATGCGCGTCGTATGATGCAAGAAGCGAGCAAAAAGCGAAGATTCTAATTGGTTCAGGGGGACGGTTCTCCTGAACCAAAAGCCAAGAAAACGACTCAGGAGAACCGTCCCCCTGAACCGGAAAAGAGCCGTGAGGAAGCTAGAACATGCTGCCTTTCAGCTCTGCTTTTTTTAACCAGGATAAAAAGACATGGCGATGCAGGAAATCCAAAAACAACCTCGAAGTGGTTCACGGGGACGGTTCTCCCGAGTCTGCCGCAGGCTGGCAACTATGAGGTGAAGAGCATGCCGAGAAGAGCGCGAGAGAAAAGCGAAAGCGGTACGTATCATGTTATTTGGAGAGGCATCAACCGACAAATTTTATTTGAAAATGACGAGGATCGGGCAAAATATTTGGACTATCTGCAGCTTTATCGTGAAAAGTGCGGCTGTCGGGTATTGGGCTACTGTCTGATGGACAACCATGTGCATTTATTGTTGGCGGAAGGCGAGGAAGAGCTGTCGCAAGTGATGAAGCGTCTTGGTGTGAGCTATGTGCATTGGTATAATCGAAAATATGGACGTTGCGGGCCTTTGTTCCAAGATCGTTTTCGGAGCGAGGCCGTAGAAGACGAACGTTATTTGTTGACAGCGCTGCGATATATTCATCAAAACCCCAGGTCTCTGGGGATTTCTTGGGAAACGTATCCCTGGAGCAGCTATCGCGGCTATATGGAGCAAGATTCTCTGTTGGAGAATGACTTTGTCTTGGGCTTGTTTGGGCGCGACAGAAGTAAAGCGATAGCTGAATATCAGCGGTTTATGCAGGAAGAAAGTGCAAAGGCGTGTCTGGATGCAGAGATGGAATTGCTGTTGTCCGATCAGGAGGCCAACCAAATGTTGCAAGAGCAGCTGCATGGATTATTGCCCATAGAACTGCAGCATCTGGGTAAAGAAGAGCGAGATGTTGCTTTGCGTGGCCTTAAACAACTGGAGGGTCTTTCAACACGGCAAATTGCCAGGCTGACAGGGATTAGTCAAAGCGTTATTGTGCGAGCGTGATTGCGGCTGGTTCAGGGGGACGGTTCTCCTGAACCAAAACGGCAAGAAAATGACTCAGCAGAACCGTCCCCCTGAACCAAAAGAGAACAAAAAATCAGTTTTAGGGGAGGAAAGTGCTTGGCGGAGTGGAATATATAAAGCGTTTCTTTTTTGAGAAAGTAACTTGTGTGGAAGATGAATAATGCATTGCAAGAGAGGTATAAAATGGAAACCACATATATAGTAAAAGTATTGTGGCGGCGGGGTGTGTGGAGCCGGATTCAAATGTCGTCGCGGCATACGTTAGAGGAGTTGCATCAAGCGATTCAACATGCCTATGGCCTAAGTGATTCTCATTTGTACGCATTTTTTATGGAAGGAAAACCTTGGCGGGGAAAGGCGTATTGGAGTCCGGGCAATGACGAGGGACCTTTTGCAGATAAAATATCGCTGGGGCAGTTGGGGCTGGAGCTTAAACAGAAATTTTTATATCTGTACGATTTTGGTGCAGAGTTAAAAATGACGGTGCAAATCGAGCAGGTCCTTGAGACAGATGTGGTAGGTTTAAAGCCGCTTATTCTTGAAACACGTGGTGAGGGACCGGAAGAAGATTGGTGATAATTGGTTCAAGGGGACGGTTCTTCTGAACCAAAGCGGCAAGAAAACGACTCAGGAGAACCGTCCCCCTGAACCAGAATAGGAGGTGTAGAGACATGGAGGAGCTGCGCCAGAGGAAGATTGTCGAAGCGTCATATTTGACAGCGGAAAATGCGGGGCGATATCGCAGCATTTTGCGTTTTTTTTATTTGCAGCACGAAAAGCTGCGGCATTATTTATTCCCTGAGGATGTGCTGGTGCATTTGAAGGAGGACGTCTATTTTGAGGAGTACACGGAAGCGCAGCTGCAGGCGGATTTAAAGCAGCTTTGCGACTGGAACAATTTGATTCCCCGTCAGGAGACGGGGCGCGTATTGACGATTGAAGATTTCAAAAAGAAGCGCTATCGCTACCAATGTACGCCCTATACGATTGAAATCGAACGGATGGTGGAAAGGCTTCACGCCCTGGGAGAGTCCTTTGGGGGATCTCTGGAGGCGACGCTTTTTGAACGGCTTTTGGCGGCGCTGCGTCATTTTTCCGAGGAGAGGGGCTCCGCGTCCGGGGCGGAGTTTAACCAAACCTGGGAGGATGTATACGCGTGTTTCCGTAAGCTTGTGGAGCAGGCGTCAGACTATATCGCGTATTTGAAAAGTGAAAAAGTGGAGGAGTGTATGAAAAGTGAGGCCTTCTTGACGTATAAGGATGCCTTTGCCGAGTACATCCGCCGCTTTATTCTGGGCTTGCAGACGTCGTCGTATAACATTGAGAGCCTTTTAAAGCAAATTACCGCAGCAGATATGGCGGCGGCAGCGGAGAAAATTGCCGATTATCAGATGAGCATTCCGCGCCTGGAAGAGGCGGTGGAGCGTTCGGTGTATGTGGCGCGCTGTTTGGAGCAATGGGAAAGCTTGCGTTTGTGGTTTTTTGGCTCAGCAGGGCATGCAAGCGAGCTGCTGCTTTTGGAGCGCGAGACGATGGAGACTATTCGGCGCATTACGCGCTTTGCCCAGCGTTTAGGGGAACGGCATAGCGCCAGTCGCAGCCGGTATCAGGATTATCTGTATTTGGCAGGCTGGTTTTCCACGCTGCCGAATGTGGATGAGGCTCATAAGCTGGCGGCGGCGCTTTTTGGATCTTCCGGAGTGCGGCATATTTGCGCCGGAGTGCGGGAGAGCGAGGATATGGACGGCGTGATTTGGGAGGAGCCCTCGACGGTTCTGCCGGTCAAGCCCAGTGTGAATACATATCGGGAAAAGACGCGGCCAGGGGCAGTGGTGAACCGGCAAGCGGAAAAGGAGGCGGCCAGGGAAGCCTTTTTGAGAGAAAAAGAGGCGGAGCAGGCCTTGGTTGACGCTTTGAGTGCTGACGGGCGAAATATTGTGCTGGCTTCGCTGGGCCTGCAGCCGCCGATTGTGCGCAAAACCCTTTTGAACTGGATCAGCCGCTGCATGGGGCAGGGGGATCGAACGGCGAAAACGGAAAACGGGCGGTTGGTGCGGCTGGTGCGCCGCAGCGAGGCGCAGATCGTTCTGGAGTGTACAGACGGGACGCTGCAGCTGCCGGATTTTGTTTTTGAGTTTTTGGATTGACGGAGGGAACTCATGGCGAGCGTAATCGAGAAGTTTGATGAGGAGGACCGGGAGATGGCGCAGGCGCTCCTGGAACAGTATTGGATTATACGTGAGGAACAGCCGGAGCTGTATCAGCGCCTGCGGCGGCGCGAACAGGGATTGCGCAATTACTTTTTTGATAAATGCGGCTTTCGCCTGCTTGTGACGAGGCAGTTTGTGAAGCTGGAAAAAATTCCGGCCCGTCCGGCACCCTGGATGGGGCTGCCTGGGCTGCAGCAGGTGCGCGATTATGTGCTGTTATGCTGTTTGCTGGCCTTTTTAGAGAGCAAAAGCCTGGA
Organism: Anaeromusa sp.; assembly: GCF_028691475.1. Taxonomy (NCBI): domain Bacteria; kingdom Bacillati; phylum Bacillota; class Negativicutes; order Selenomonadales; family Sporomusaceae; genus Anaeromusa; species Anaeromusa sp. The sequence continues at coordinate 12,905 of NZ_JAQUZF010000016.1, read as the reverse complement.
CGAGCAGTTCTTGCTGAGCGATTTGTGCGAGGCGCTTTTGTCCTTGTATCCGGAGGCGCCGCCGGAGCAGGACGGGTTGCGTTGGGAAACCTACGAATGGCGCAAATCCATGGTGCGGGTGCTGGAGCTGGCCTGTTCCTACGGCTTGCTTGTCAAGGTGGACGGTGATGTTGCCGGTTTCGGCGGCAGTCAGGAAAGCGAAGCCCTTTTTGAAGTGACTTTGCTGGCGCGATACTTCTTGCGCTCCTATCCGAAGGATTTACAGCAGTACGGGACGCTGGAGCAATTGCTGGCGGCGGAGGATGTGGAAGAGGAAAGCGACATCGGACGTGTGCGCAAGCAGCGCATTTACCGGGAATTGTATTTGACGCCTGGTTACGAGCGTTGTGAGGCGGGGAGCAGCGACTTTTTGTATTTGCGCAATATGAGAAATCGTCTGGCAGAGGATGTGTCCGAGCACAGCCTGCTGCAGTTCGAGCTGTATAAAGACGTGGCGATGCTTACGGCGCCTGTGGAGCGGCGATATCAGCTGCAGGCGTTTCCTGACCGCAGCGGCTTGGCGGCGATTATTCTGCATTTGGGAGCGGAGCTGCGGCGTCGCTGGCAGGAGGAGTCCCAGGGCTTTTCCTTTACGGAGCTGGAGTTTTCTCAATTGCTGGAGGAATGCCGCAAGCGGACCGGCGCAGGCTGGACCAAGGAGTACCGGGACATGTCGATGAACAAGCTGCAGCGGGAGTTGCTGGCGGCTTTAGAAAACTGGAAAATGGCGCGCAGTGACGAGAGCGGCTTGCTTTGGCTGACCCCTCTTTTAGGAAGGACCGTTGGCGCGTATCCTGATGATTATGAGCCGGAAAAACAAGCGAGGAAAAGAGAGGGTGCACGATGAAGCAGTGGCAAATGCACAGAGCGGGTTTGCTAAACTTTTGGTATTACGATCAGGAAGAGTTTTTCTTTGCTGACGGCAAGCTGCTGCTGCGCGGCATGAACGGCTCGGGTAAGTCCGTGACTATGCAAAGCTTGATTACAGTGCTTTTAGACGGAAAGATCGCCGCCAATCGTCTGGACCCGTTTGGTTCTAAGGACCGCCGGATGGAGGATTACCTGCTGGGCGAGCGAGAATTGGTGGACCGCGAGGAACGTACAGGCTATTTGTATCTGGAGTACAAACGCCAGGACAGCGAGCAGTACCTTACTACCGGCATCGGCCTGAAGGCGAGGCGGGGCGGAACCATTGAGTTTTGGGGTTTTGTTATTACCGACAGCCGCCGTATTGGGAAAGATTTTTTTCTGACGAAAACAGAATACAATGCAGACGGTCAGGAAGAGCGCATTCCCTTGACTCGGGCGGAGCTGGAAAAGCTTTTGATTTTGCCGGGAGGACAGGTGTTCCGTCGACAAGGAGATTATGCAGAGGCGGTCAATAAGTACGTCTTTGGCTTTGCTTCATTGGAGCAGTATAAGGACTTGATGGAGCTTTTAATTCAGCTGCGCAGTCCGAAGCTGTCCAAGGAGTTTCGCCCTAGCGTAATTCACGAAATTCTGACGGAATCTCTGCCTTCCTTGTCGGAAGAAGAACTGCGTCCTTTGTCAGATACCCTGGAAAACATGAAGCAGACCAAGGAGCAGCTGGAGCTGTTGGGGAGAGACCGCGAAGCTTTGGGCCGTTTGGAGCGCGCCTACGACCAGTATAATGTCTTTATTCTGGCGGAAAAGGCGAAAGGACAGCGCAAAGCCGAGGCGGCTCTGAGCCGACAGGAGCGGCTGCGGGAAGAGCAGCTGCAAGAAAGTCAGGCGAAACAAGAGGCCTTGGCAAAGATTCTAGGGGAGCAGGCATCCTTGGAGTGCGAAAACCAGGCGCTGCTGCAGGAAAAAGAGGCGCTGGTTCAGCATGACGTGTTCCGGGCGGAAAAGCGGCGCCAAGAGGTGGACGGGGAGCTGCAGCATAAGGAAGGGCAATGGCAAAGCAAGAACCAGTCTTGGGAAGAAAAGAAAAAGACGGAACTCCGCGACGCAGAGCGTTTGCGTCAGGAGCGACTGCGCCAGGATACGGCGGAAGAAGCCATGCTGGAGCAGCTGGAGGAACTGGGGGATCAAGGAGAGGCAGCGGCTTTTTCCGCCCATGAAGCCTTGGCGTCGGCCTTCATCAAGGAGTACGCTGGAGGGTATTCCTTTGCGTCCTGGAAAGAGACGGCGGCGGCTCATAACCGGCGGCTGCAGGAGATTAATGGGCATTTTGCGCGTCTAGGTTTTGCCAAAGAGCGCCAGCAAGAAGCGGCGGCTGCCTCTGACGCGGCGCAGGCGGCGTATGATTCGGCGCGAGAAGCAGAACGGCAGGGTGAGCAGCTTTTTTTTAACGCAAGAGAGGAACTTCTGGCTGCTTTCTACGCCTGGGTGTCTGCGAGCAAGGAGCTTTTGCCGCTGGAAGCGGAGGAAATTCGCGAGGCGGCGCAGAGCGTGCAGCGTTTGTATGAAAACGCTCGCTGGCAGGATGTGCTTCAGCCGGCAGAACAGGGGCGGAGGCGCCGCGAGGATGAGTGGCGGAGCCAAAAGCTGGCTGTTGCGCATGAGACCGAGCAAACCCGTCAACAGCTGCGTCAAACAGAGGGGCTGCTACAGGAGTGGCGCACCCGCCGGGAGCCGGAACCGCAGCGCCATGGTGAAAAAGACGCCGCTCGCGTTTGGCTGAAGGAACAGCAGGTGCCGTTTTTGCCGTTTTACGAGGCGGTGGAGTTTAACGAAAACGTTGACGCCCTAACACGGGAGCGCATAGAAGCGGCCTTGGGGGAAATGGGGCTTTTAGACGCCCTTATTGTGCCGGAGGAGGCCAGAAGCCGGCTGCCGGCTTCCCTGGCGGACAGCGTGATTCGGCCGGAACCGGCTATTCTTTGCGCGACCTTGGCTGATTATTTGCATCCTTTGCCCCCTCAGGAGGCGGCGGTGCTTCCGGCGCTCATTGACGAGGTGTTGCGCAGCATTTTGGTTAATGACGAGCAGGCGCAAGGGCTGCTGGCGCAAGAAGGCGGCGCAGCGCCTGTTCTGTCTGTGCGCTATGGCGCGTATCGTACCGGCCTTTTGGCCGGGCAGGCGCCGCGCCAGGAGAGCGCCTTGTTTATTGGGCGCGAAGCGCGCAAGCAGTACCGGTTGCAGGAGATTGCCCGTCTAGAGGGGGAAGCGGAGGCGCAGCGCGAAGCATTGGCGACGCTGCAGCTCCGCGCGGAAGCAATTGAGCAGGCCTTAAGCGAGCTGCAGCGCTGTTGGGAACTTTTTCCTCAAGAAGAGAATCTAGATAGGGTGAATCGTCAGTGGCTGGGGAAAAAGCAAGCTTTGTCGATTTGCGAGAGTGATGCAGCGGCTAAAAATGAGGCGCTGCGCGCCTGCATGAATGAAACTCAAGGCGTTTTAAACCGCCTGCGCCAAGCGGTAGAAGGTTTGCAGCTGTCTTTTTTGGCGGAGGAATATCAAGAAGCGCAACGGCAGTTTAGTGTGTACCTACAGCGCCTGCAGGATTTAGAATTGGCACGGCACAAATTTATTGATGCGCGAACCCATGTGCAGCGCTTGCAGGAGCATCTGGAGGAAGTTCAGGCAGATGTCGACGCCTTGAAGGGCGAACTGCTGGTTTTGGCTGGGGAAAAGGAGCGTCTCACAAGGGAGCTCGAGGGGCTTGAGGCTCGCTTAGCCGCTTTAGGGGCCGAAGACATTCGGCGGCGTAGCCGGGAAGTCGTAGCCAGGCTGAACGAGCTGCCGGGACTTTTGAAAAAGGCGTTGCACGAAGAAGCGGCTTTAAAACAGCGTTTAGAAATCCTAAGACAGGAGCTGGAGCGCGGCGAAGGACGTCTGGCTTTTTGGCGGCAAAACGCGGCTTCTTGGCGGCGGGTATTTGCACAAGAAGCGGAACTGCGCCTGGTTGCGGCGATGGAGGAAGACGACTTTCCATGGACTGATGCGAATCAGGTCTGGCAGCGCCTCGGGCCGTGGGTGGAGCAAGAGGAGCCGACACGGGAAAAGATGACAGACAGACTAATGGCTTCCTTTTTCCGCGAACAGGCTGTGTTGGGAGAATACCGCTTGCAGTTGGAAGAAACTCAGTCGGCGGACCTGCAGTTGCCGCAACTGCCGAAGCAGGAGGAGACTGATGCCTTCTTGCTGGCGAATCAAGAACTCAAGCAAGCGGCTCTTAGGAAGCTGGCGGTTCTGGAATGCGCCGGCCGTCGCATGACTCCCCGCAGCGCCTGGCAGGAGCTTTCGCGGCAGATGGCGGAGCAGCAGATGACCCTGACTCATCAGGACAGGGAGCTCTACGAAGAAGTTATTATGAACAGCATTGGGCGGATTATCAGCCAGCGCATCAATAGCGCCGAAGGCTGGGTGGCGCATATGAATGACCTTATGGAAAGCCTGGATACCTCGAGCGGCCTGGTATTTTCACTGCGCTGGAAGCCCCTTACCGCCGATGACGACAGCCAAATGGATACGGAGGAGCTGGTGAGGCTGCTGCGTTCGGACCGGCGGCTTTTAAAGGAAGAAGATATGAAGCGCATTGTGAGGCATTTTCAGTCGCGCATTGAACAAGCCAAGGCGCAAGCTGATGTGCGTTCAGAATCTTTTCAAGACCTGGTTAAGGAGACTCTCGATTTTCGCAAATGGTTTTCCTTTAACCTTTTTTATCGCCGCGAGGGAATGCCGAAAAAGGAGCTTACTAACAGTGTCTTTGGCAAATTCAGCGGCGGTGAAAAAGCCATGTCTATGTACATCCCCCTATTTTCAGCAGCGTATTCCCGCTATGGCGAAGCGCGGCCGGATGCGCCTAAGGTGATTTCTCTTGACGAGGCCTTTGCCGGCGTCGATGAGAACAACATCCGAGAAATGTTTGCGCTGGTGGAACAGCTTTCCTTTAATTACATTATGAATTCCCAAGCACTTTGGGGCGATTATGATACAGTGAGGAGCCTGGCTATTTGCGAGCTGGTACGGCCGAAAAACGCTCCCTTTGTTTCGGTGGTGCGCTACCATTGGGATGGACGGGTGCGAACGCTGCGTGACGAGGAAACGATCTCATGAAGGCACAAGAGGTAGCTCAAAAGGCGGCGGCTTATTTTCGCTCGCAGCCGGGATTGGCGCGCCTTTTGGCGGGGTGCGTGGAAAAATATCGCCGCCACGGGCGGCTTGCGGGCAAGGTAATGCTGTCTAAGGCCAGTGAAGAGGAGCGGCAGGCGTTAGAGGCTTTTTTGCGCCGCCGTTTGGAGGCGGAAGAAACGCTGCTTATTTCCTTGCGGGAAGTGGCGTTGGCGTTGCAGGCTACTTGTTTTGCCGAGGCCGATTTATTAGCGGTTTTGCAGGCATATGCCGGCGAAGAACTTCTTCCTCGGTCGCAGGTGCGCCTTATGGCCCAAGAGCAGCGAGATTTGTTTTTTCAGCAGCTCCTGCGTGAAAACAGCCAGCCTTCCACGCAACGCTGGCTGCAAGCTGTTTGGGAGAAAGATGCCGGCGTACAGCGGGCGCAGCGAGCCTACACAAATGGCTGCGAGGAGGAGCAACAGCTGTTTTCGCTGGCGGCGAAAGCGCTGGCGCAGCTTTCTGAAGCGAAAGAACGGCTGCCTGTTTATGCTGCGAGGATTTTTGGGGACCCTCACGCCCTCGATAGTACGACTGCTTTGGGGCGTGTTTTTTTGGAGGCTCTGCGCTTTTTGCGCCCCGAAGCTGGTCAGGACGATTTCTCGCGGACCGAGGAAGAGGCCGAACTTCTTTATCATTTTGGCTTGCTTCGAGATGATGTGCTCAATTTTGTTACCTGTGCCGGCTTAGCGGCGTTTCGGCAGCAGGGCGGCTGCGAAATGGAAGTATCTTACTGGCGGGAAGCTTGGCGGCAGCGAGCGGTGCTCAATGCACCCCTGCGGGAACTGGCCAGCCTGAGCTCTTTGCGCCCTGCCGGTAAGGCGAAGGAAGTTGTATATATAGTAGAAAACTCAGGGGTTTTTTCGGCGCTTCTCGATGTTTTTGAACAAAGAAATCTGCCATTGCCGCCTCTTATGTGCACCCACGGAAATTTTAAACTGGCTTCGTGGGTTGCGGTCAATTTGCTGACAGCTGGCGGCTGCACGCTTTGCTACTCCGGCGACTTGGATCCAGAAGGCTTGCTCGCGGCGGATGCCTTATACAAACGAAATCCCCAGCAGGTCCGGCTTTGGCACTATGGGTTGGAAGATTATCACTTCGCCTTGCCTAAGGATGCTCCATTGCTGCCGGAGGCGCGGCTGAAAAAGATGGAAGGTCTTTCTTGTCCTGAGCTGCGAGCGTTAGCGCAAGTTTTGCAGCAAAAAAAGCGTGCCGCCTATCAAGAGGCGCTGCTGAGTAATTTACTGGCGGATCTCTTGCTTTTGGTTCAGGGGGACGGTTCTCCTGAACCAAAAAGCCAAGAAAATGACTCGGAAGAACCGTCCCCCTGAACCAGAGAAAGCAGGCAACGAATCACTAGAACCGTCCCCCTGAACCAGATGATAATTATGCTAATTGAAACTTGCCGACTTCTTGGCGCAGCTCTTCGGCCATGCTGGCTAAGGCCTGGCTGGAAGCGGCGATTTCTTCGGTGGAAGCAGCCTGCTCTTCTGTAGAGGCGGAGACGGTTTGGGTTTGGCTTACGGCGTGCTTGCTCAGATGATCGATGTCTTTCATGGCGGCGACCATTTGCTCGCTGCCGCCTGCCATTTGCTGCATAGCGGCAGAGGCTTCCTGCATTTGCATATTAACGGATTCAACTAATGCGCCGATTTTATGGAATGCTTCGCCGGCGGACTGAACCGCGGTTGATCCTTCTTGGACCAACTGCGGACCTTCGTTCATGACGGTTACGGCTTTTTCCGTATCTCCTTGGATTTCACCGATCAGCATAGCGATTTCCTTGGCGGCTCCTTGGGACTGTTCGGCTAGCTTGCGTACTTCTTCGGCTACGACAGCGAACCCTCGTCCTTGCTCACCGGCTCGGGCGGCCTCGATGGCTGCGTTTAGGGCCAGCAAATTCGTTTGGCTGGCAATGCCGGAAATGGTGTCCACAATTTGGCCGATTTCCTGCGAACGTTCGCCAAGCTGGGCGACAACGGCGGCAGACTGTACCACGTTTTCCTCAATTTGCTGCATTTGCGCAATGGCGGCATCGACTTCACGGCTGCCGATCTGGGCCGCTTGCGCCGCTTCGTTGGCCTGTGCGCTGACTTGGTTCGCGTTAGCGGCGGCTTGTTGGATGTTGGCGGACATTTGCGTTATTGTAGCGGCCGTGGTATCTACGGCCTGTAGTTGTTGTTCCGAGCCCTGCGCTACTGAGCCAATAGCAGTAGCGACATCGCTGCCTGCCTGGGCGGCTTGATCGGCGCTGGCGGTCAATTGCTGGGAAGAAGCGGCCACTTGTTCGGCGGAGGAGCTTACTTGGCGAATCAAATGGCGCATGCTTTCCTTCATTTCTTGGAAGGCGCTAGCTAATTGTCCCATTTCATCATTAGAACGGACTTGAATCGGCTCGGACGTTAGTTTGCCTGCGGCCATTTCCTTTGCGGCTTGCACCATTTGCTGAGCGGCGCGGGAAATACCACGGCTCAAGACGAGACTGATCGCAATAGAACCCATAATCAGCAAAGCGTTAACCAATCAATTTTTTAGCTTTTTCCGTTACGAAGATTTGCTCCATTCGCGCCAGTTTAGCATCGGATTCTTTGCGAAGGGCCTCAAATTTAGTTTTATCCGCGGCATCGCCGGTGAGGTTGTATTTGCGTACCGTAGCGGCTTCTTCAATAATATGAGCGGATAGTTCTTCGACTAAGGCCAGTTTTTCTAAATTAATTGTTGTGACATCGTGGTATTCGCGGTTCATTTCACCAATTTTGTAGTACGTATACCCGCTCATTAGTAAGGTGGCGATAATTACGGCTGAAAATCCTGCTAAAATCTTTTTTCCAATGGTCAAATTCACTTGGTGTTTCTCTCCTTTTTCTTCTTTACTTGTTGTGTTCAGTAGGAGGCATCACCATGCATAGTGCTGAAGAAAAAAGAAAAAGACAGGTAAGCCTGTCCGAATAGCAAGTAGCAATTAGCTAGTTGGCGGCGCGGCGATCATAGGCGGTTAGCCCTTAGACCCGTAGCTTTGCGTCCCTATTTTTCAATAGGTTTGCCCTACATTATGATATTGTGATATTTATTAAACAATACAATGGAATGTTTGTCAATTTTTTTGTTTCCTGTGTCATGCATTTGTCACAATATCCGTTTATAATAAGAATAGCAAAAATGGCGCATGAAGAAGAAAATGCGTGTATTTTACTGACAGGAGGAGAGTAAGGATGTTGACGGTTCTTTTGATTTTGCTTGGACTCTATGTTGTGTATCGGTTATTTCGCTCGCGTTCGGGGTATAATCAAAATCCCTACATGGGTGGAAACAGCGGTTTTGGCATGGGAGGCATGCTGGGCGGTATGGTGCTGGGGTATTTGCTGTCGAATTATCTGATTGATCAGCACCAGTATGATATGTGGCGCAATATGGGCGACGATGAATTGCGCGAAACCCTTACGTCGAACGGGATCTTGAATGGAGATGAATTTGACGATTTGCTGGGACAGGCGGAGGCGGGAAATCTGCCGGATGTTGCTAGTCAAAGCGGTTGGGATGATAGCAGCCAGCAGGATGTGGCTTCCAATAGCTTTGACGATTACCAAGATAATGATTTTGGCGGGGATGATTGGGGCTAGTACACCCAATAAAGTAAAACCACCTGGCTGTTGGCCAGGTGGTTTTAATCATCTAATGCGTCCAGTCAATAAGTTTGCAATCTTGTCCGAGCGCTTTCGTAATCGCTTCTTTCATCATTGCAAAATTGGGACACGGAAAACCGATCGGCGTACCTTTGCTAATGCAAGAAGCAAGAAGAATTGCGTCCGCCCCTCTATCAACCATCATCTTAGCTCGTGTTACGGCTTTTTTGCCGGGGCAGCCACCGCAGGAGACAAAGCCTACAATATCGACAGCGCCAGTATCGGCAAAAGCCCCTTTTCCTTGTTTGGCCATGATGAAATCAGTAGTTCCCGGACACATATCTTCGGTTTGTTGGCAGCGAATCATGCCGACTTTCATAGCTTCACTTCCTTTTTGTTATTTGTTTTTTTTACCAACAACGCGCTTCCACCAAACAAACAAGGCAATCACAAGCAGCAGCAGGACGCCGAGGCTGGCTTGATGTCCGTAGGCAGTAAGAAGATACCAGTTCTCGCCTAGAGCGACTCCCAAATAAATCAACGCGATGGTCCAAGGCAGAGAGCCCAATAGGGTATAAACTGCAAATTTGCTGAAGTTGACTTTGGCAAAACCGGCAGGCAGGGAAATAAACGTGCGCACCACCGGCAGAAGTCTGGCAAAGAATACTGCTGCTAGGCCATAACGGTCAAACCAGCGTTGGGCCAGATCTATTTTGGAGGGAGTAGTAAAAAAGTATTTGCCATATTTCGTAATGAAGGGGCGACCGCCGTAATAGCCAAGAGCGTAGGAAACTATTGATCCAAGCAGGCCGCCTGCAACGCCGCAAAGGACAGCCGGTTCAAAATTCAAGCGGCCCAGATATACCAGATAGCCTGCAAAGCCAAAAATTAGTTCGCTGGGAATCGGGATGTTAGCGCTTTCCAAAGCCATTCCTGTAAAAATAGCCCAATACCCCCAGGTGTCGATCGAGTGTGTTACAAATAAAAACAGTGCATCCATAGTGTTCCCCCGTATAGTGAGCGTGTTAGGAATAGGAATTGCGTAAAATGGCATTTCTGCAGCGGTTTGCAAAAATCCTTTAGAAGAAGGTAAGGAACTCAAAAACGAACTAAAGTACAAACAATAAAAAAATAAATAATTTGCTGGAAGAGCATTGATATGATAGAATTATAGAAAAATACTGTATGATTATAACAATTACATAAAAGCAAACTCGCTGAAAAGCGAGGACGCAAAGCTACGGGTCTAACGGCAGAGCCTATGACCGCCTGGCTGCCGCTTTTCAGAGGAGCGTTACGCAACACCTGCTTCTTGCGCAGGTGCTTTTTTATACCGCTAAGGTGTAGCTCATGTTTTGGGAGTTGTTTGGTAAAAGGTACTGAGTTAGTCGGAAATGGAGTGAAGGTATGTTATGACAAAATTGAAGTATCGTTTGATTGCCGCGATGGTGGCCACAAGTTTTGCTTGTATTCTGATTCTCTCTTGTTTTTCAATTATCAATACCATTCAGAAAAACGAGCAGGGTACGAAAGAATACCGGACTATGCTGTATGATCAGTTTGACCGGAGCATTAAACTGCAGGTGGAAACGGTGCACAGCCTGGTGCAGCGTATTTATAGTCAGCAGCAAAAGGGGCTGCTGACTGAGGCGGACGCGAAAAAGCAGGCGGCCGACTTGGCGCGCGACTTGCGTTTTGACAACGGTAATTATTTCTGGATTGATACGGCGGAAGGCGTCAATGTGGTTCTGCTGGGGCGCGAGGTGGAAGGCAAAAGCCGTATTCACCTTGTGGATCCTAACGGTAAAAAGTTTATTCAGGAGATTATCGCCAGCGGCTTAAAAGAAGGTGGCGGTTTTACGGACTTCTCTTTCCCCAAGCCGAACGAAACAGAGTCTTTGCCTAAACGCAGCTACTCGTTGCTGTTTAAGCCCTATAACTGGGTGATTGGTACCGGCAACTGGGTAGATCATATTGAAAAAGACGTGCAGGTTAAAGTAGAAGAAAATAAACGTCAAGTAAGTTATGATATTACGTTGACGGTAGTAATTGCCTTGATTGCTTTGGGCTTGGTAAGTGCTTTCGCTATGTACATTAGCCGCAAAATTTCCGAACCGGTAGTTAAAGTGGCGGAGGGCGTGAAGCAGATTGCCGCCGGCGATTTGGGAATTGCGGACCTCGAAGTGGAATCGAAGGACGAAATTGGCCAATTGGCGCATTCCGTCAATGAGATGAAGCAGCATTTAAAAGAGCTCATTCGCGGCATTGCTAATTCCTCCAGTCAGGTAGCGGCGGCCAGTGAACAGCTGACGGCTGGGGCGGAACAGTCAGCGCATGTAGTAACCCAGGTAGCGGAGTCGATTAATGAAGTGGCCCAAGGGGCGGAAAAACAGATGCGGGCGGTCACTGAGACGTCCAGTGCGGTGGAGCATATCTCTTCCGGCATGCAGCAGGCGGCGGCAGGTTCCGCGCAGGCAGCGGAGCACTCTACGCAGGCAGCGCGGAAAGCCAAAGAAGGCGATTTGGCCGTAGGCCGGGCGGTGACCCAGATGGCGTCCATTGAAAGGACCGTGAATAATTCGGCCCAGGTGGTAGCGAAACTGGGCGAGCGTTCCAAAGAAATCGGGCAGATTGTCAGCGTTATTTCCGGTATTGCCGGGCAGACGAACTTGCTGGCGTTGAATGCGGCCATCGAGGCGGCCAGAGCCGGCGAGCAAGGACGCGGGTTTGCCGTAGTCGCGGACGAAGTTCGTAAGCTGGCGGAGCAGTCGCAAGAAGCGGCGCAGCGCATTGCCGAGCTAATCGGAGAAATTCAAGGCGATACGGATCAGGCGGTGGTCGCTATGAGCGAAGGGACTCGCGAAGTGAAGGTAGGCAGCGAAGTAGTAACCGCGGCAGGTCAGGCGTTTGCAGAGATCACCGAGTTGGTAGCGCACGTTTCCGAGCAGGTGCAGGATATTTCTCAAGTGATGCAGCGCATGTCTCAAGGCAGCGAGAAAATCGTCACTTCGGTCCATACGGTTTCCAATTTGAGCGAAGCGGCTATGGGCGAAGCGCAGACGGTTTCTGCGGCAACCGAGGAGCAGTCGGCATCGATGGAGGAAATCGCTTCTTCCAGCCGGGCGTTGGCGAATTTGGCGCAAGACTTACAAGAAGCAGTGAACCGTTTTCGGCTGTAATAAAGAATAGAAAAAACCGCACAGGAAAATTTTCCTGTGCGGTTTTCTTTTCGGTTTACAGCAAAAGTGCATCAAGATCTTTTTTTGTCTTGCTTAGGAAGGCGGTTCTGATTAGAGAAACGGCTTCTTTTTTTTCTTTTAATTGACTGGTAAGGGCTTTAGCCTGCTTGAACGTCTCTGTATATTCCGCTAACGAGGAATAGCTGGCAGGGGAAGAATCCAGCTGTTTACCTAAAGCTGCTAGCGTTTTTAATTTTTGCGAGGCAGCTATGCAGGCTTTTAGGTACTGGGCGTGAGCGGCGCTGTATTCTTGTAATTCACTCAAAGCGATGGTTAGGGTCTCTTTGGTTTTGGCGGCGCCGGACGTGGGCGGAATTGTTTCGGATAATTGCGCTTCTAGTTCGCTGAGGGTGTTTTGAATGCGCTCGCATTCGGCGATTTGTCCCGGAAGAAGCTGTTCATCGCTATCGCCTAAGTCATAAATCGCTTCTAAATTTTCCTGTAGGGCGTTCATTGTCTGGTAGGTAGGTGAAATGGCAGCGCTATATTGTTTGGTTTGATAGTGCTGATAGCCCCAGTAAAGGCCCAATAGTAAAAGAAGAAGTAAAATGAATGCATTCGGTTTGCTCCGCATGAGCTTAGGGCTCCATGTTTTGTTGATTTAGCCAATTGATGGCGGCTTGGTTGAAATTCCCTTTGGTGTTGCGCGTAACACGGTCAATCAACAGATAATCGCTATCATGGATATGCCGGGCAAGGGTCAAGTGAACAGCTGAGGCGGATTTGTCGGTGTTTAGCAGCCACACCGAGCTCATCAAACGGTGCGTATCCCCGAGATTTTCAATGGCATTAAAAAAATCAGGGTATTCTTGCTGTGGTTGGTTGAAATCATAAGTGATTAAAAAAAGCATGATACAAGCCTCCTTTTTAGATGGGGTAGGTTGTAATTCAATTTTTTTATATTTCAATATCCAAGGAGAAAATCCTC
>NZ_JAQUZF010000118.1:0-7332 GCF_028691475.1 Anaeromusa sp. | reverse complement strand
TTTTTACAATTTTAATTGTACGTCATCTTCCCCTCGCTTGCCAGCAACGAAATAAAAACATGACCTCAACCTTCTGTTTTGAAGGGTAAGGTCATGTTTTTTTATTTCGTCGCTTATGCTTCCGCTCTTGTTGGCAATTTAACCATCGACACTACCAACGCCGTAAACACCAGCGCTCCGCCCATGAAGACGAAAGCGGCATTATAACCGGACATACCTACCAAATAGCCAATGATAATGGGGGATAAAATGCCGCCGATGCTGCCGCCGGCGTTCATCACACCTGTAGCCATACCCACATAGCTGCGTTTTACCGATTCCATCGGCATCGCCCACAAAGGACCAAAGGCCATGCCCACCAAGAAGCCCGTGCATACTAAGAGCGCCATCGCCACCGTTTCCGTCGGCGCCACTACGACACCGTATAAAACCGGTCCTGCGGCCAGATTTACTGCCATGGCCTGTATTTTGCGCTTCCCTTTGAACACCTTATCAGACAGCCAGCCGCCGAAAGGTTGGGCAATGCCCAGCGCTAAGAAGGGCAACCCCGAAAAAATGCCCATTTTCACCAGTTCAAAGCCTCTGGCTTTTACGAGATAACTGGGCAGCCAAGAAAGAAGACCGAAGAAGGCGCACATAAAGCCGAAATACGTAAGCGCCAAAAGCACAATGTTGCGGTTTTTGAGCACGCTCATCAAGCCCACTTCTTCTGAATCTGTCGTCTGAGTAACAATTTCCGTCTGGCCGCTCTTAATATATTCCAGCTCTTCCTTGGAAATGTCCGGGTCCTCTTCGGGAGAGTTTTTCACAAAGAAGTACAGTAACGGCATAATTACAAAACCCAAGGCACCGAAAATATAGAACAACGCATGCCAGCCCCAGAGGCCAATAATCGCCACCGCAATGGACGGCGCAATCGCCGGTCCGAAGGAACAGGCCGAAGTAAAGATCGCGTTCGCCGTAGCCCGTTCCTGATTCGGAAACCAGTTGCTGTTGAGCTTAAAGGCGCAGGGAGGCTGCAAGCCTTCGCCAATGCCAAAGAGCACGCGAACGATGAAGAATTGCGAAAAGGTCCGCGCCACACCGGTAGCCATCGTCATAATAGACCACCAAACGAGCGCCACAAGAAGCACCTTTTTCGGTCCCACTTTATCACTTAAATAACCGCCCGGAATCTGAAAGACCGTATAGGAAATAAAGAATGCGCTAAACAAATAGCCTACCTGCTCCGGAGATAAAGAAAACTCCTTAGAGATCAACGGCATGGCTACCGACAGATTGACTCGATCCAAAAAAGCTACGAAAAACACGATCCATGAGACGCCTAAAACAAGCCAGCGCTTTTTCATATGCGTTCCTCCCGCAGATATCGATTATTCCTTTACTACTCAATTGCCAATCATAATATTGAGTATTTCCACATCGGTAGTTTTCATGCCACAGCAGCCCATACGCCCAATATTTCGCAAAGTCTGCTCATAATCCTTCTCTACCAAGCCTTCGCCAAAGGGAAAAAACCGCTCCCGTTTAGCCAGCTCATACCCCATAATCCCCGCATCTACGGCGCTGGATATCTTCGCCGCGCAGGACGCCTTAGCGCCGTCGCAGACAATGCCGCCTACGTTCCCCAACGAGTTAATCAGGGTTCTGCCGATTACATCATAATCGCCGCCTTGCAGATACGCAATGCCGCAGGCTGCGGCCGCGCCCGCCGAAACGGCGCCGCAGTACGCCGAGAGATTGCCGATATAACGCTTTTGGTGCAGCGAGAGAAGATTCGCCAAGACCAACGCCCGATACAGCCGGTCCTCGTCAACTCCCAACTCCTGGGCGTACACCACTACCGGCATAGTACAAGTAATGCCCTGATTGCCGCTGCCGGAATTGATGACTACCGGCATGGCGCAGCCGTTCATACGCGCATCGGAACCTGCCGCCGCCGCGCGAGCCTTCGTCCGCACATCGTCGCAGCCGGCTTCCAAGAAGGTGCGTCCCACCTGCGCTCCCCAAGGGTTTTTCAGGCCTTCTTCAGAGATGGCGGAGTTGCAGGCAATCTGCCGGGCAATAATATCCCGCACGTCCTCTAGGCGTACCTCATCGGCAAAACAGAGAATGTCCTGAATCGTAAGCTGACTTTTATCGCCAAAGGTTGACGTCGCCAGTTCCGGCTGCGAGAAAAGAAGCTCGCCGTTTTTTTCAATACGATAGATGTGATTATGCCTTGTCCGCACCTCTACCGCAGCAGTTTGAAAACCGGCTTTCACTTCTATGCGAATGAAGAGATTTTCCTCGCCTTCTTCCAATTCGCAGCGACAAATGCCCTGCGCCGTCAATTGACGCGCCATTTCTATTTGCTCCGGCGTCACCTGGCTGATGACCTCTAATTCCCGCTCGGCCTGACCGGCGACAGCCCCCAGCACCGCGGCGGCGGCTACGCCTTTTTGCCCGCCCGAATTGGGTACGATAACGCCCTTCACATTTTTAATGATATTGCCGCTGCAGCGAGCCAGCATTTCTTCCGGCATTTGTCCTAAGGCTTCTCTGGCTTTTGCCGCCGCAAAGGCGATGGCGATCGGCTCGGTACAGCCCATGGCCGGAATCAATTCCCCTTTTAAGATGGTCAAATAATTTTCATATTGCTTTGCATCCATACTTGCCTGCTCCTCTCCCGCCCGTTAAAACAATTCTATGCTTTCTTAAAGAAAGAAATTTGGCAGGTAGGACAGCCGTTGGCAATGGTATCGCCCAGGTGGAATTCATAACCCATGGCTTTGGCAATGCCCCGATCGCCGTCCATCGCCATATCACAAAGCTTCTCACAGGTTTCATCGTCAAATCCCAAATCCTGCCAGGCTTTCAAAAGAGGGCAGTGATGAAACTCCAGATCAATCCGGTCTGCGCTTTTGCTTTTGAACTCTACTTCAAAGGTCTTAACTACATTCGGGGAGAAAAACGTATCCGCAAAAGAAGTCACATTCTCCGGATCCGGACACTGCGCTTTAATTTCTGCGCCTTGGATCAAACCCGTTTCCGCGATAGCCGCGCGAATGATTTCTTCCATTTCCTGCGCTTTGCCAGCTTTGCAAGCATGCGTGTAGGTTAGGCCGGTCCAAGTAGCCCGATGACCGATAGCCCCTCTTTGAATATCTACTACAGCATCGCCTTTAATGCTAATTTTGTTATCAATCATTGTTATTCTCCTTTCAAAATCGCAAACTCCAAATCGTCATTTGATATGATCACAAGAACAACAAGTCCCCTTATTCCATAGAGCCTTCTCTTATAGCAAGCAAAGTTCTGCAGCTCTTTGCTTTTCGTAATCATATCACAACTCATTTTCTTAAGCAATGTATTTTCTGTCTTTTCTCGATCCATGGCAAAACATCTTTTAATTTCTCATTTTTAGCTTGTTTTATGTTCACTTTTTATATATTCTTCGCTTTTTCGTGATATGACTAGTTTTCGACGTTTTCTTCTTGCATTCATTGACTTGCCTTTTCTTTGACTCTATAATAAAAGTAGCACATTAAGGAGATAAGCAATGACAAAACATCCTAACGACTCACTAAAGCAGCAAGTATACAATGCTCTTTTTTCTGATATCATCAATGGAAACTATCCCGCCGATACCATCCTGACCGAAAAATTCCTCATGGAAAAATACAATGTCAGCCGCGCCCCCATCCGTGAAGCCTTGACGCAACTAACAGGCACGCGTCTATTGTCCAGTATGCCGCGGCAAGGCTATAAAATTCTACAGCCAAGCGCCGAACAACTGCTGGAAGTCATTCGCTTCCGTTCGGCTTTAGAATGTTCTTTCCTGGAAATGTACCGCAGCTATATAGACGCCGCGTGGATCCAAGAACTGCGCAGCATCTGCATCAACTACAGCAATTGCCCCAGCGGCGATTTCATGTCGCATTGGCGCTACAACTGTGAATTCCACTTAAAACTTTTTTCCATCTACGGCAACCATTACGCTTATAAACTGTTAGAAGACGCTTTAAACATTCAAACGATCTTCTTTGTGCAAAAGCAGCATTCCGCTTCGATGGATCTGCACTTGGCCTTGGTCGATTATCTGGAAAAAGGCGAAATCAAAATGGCCGTATCCATTTTAAAAGCCGACATCGAACATCTGATGCTTTCTTTTAGTCCTCCTGCCTCTTAAATAGAACAGCCGGCAATCACGTCATCTAGGCGTGATTGCCGGCTGTTCTATTTAAGAGGGCTACAAATGCATTTTTAGCACATTAAAAAAGGCCTGCATCTCCGCAAACCCTTGAAATCACTGGCACTGTAATTACTTATTGATGCAATGCACCACCTTGCACCACGCAGCATTATTGCACCACGCAGCATTATTGCACCCCCCCGGATTTTTGACTGCAAACATCCGGGGTTTTCAGCAGCTTCCTAGCGGGTAAGTTTTCTAAACTTCAGTCGATGCGGCTGATCGGCTTCTTTGCCAAGGCGTTTTTTGCGATCGGCTTCGTACTCCGAGTAGTTCCCCTCAAAGAAGGTCACGACGGAATCACCCTCAAAAGCCATGATGTGACTCGCGATGCGATCAAGGAACCAGCGATCATGGCTGATGACCAACACGCAACCGGCAAAGTTCTCCAATGCATCTTCCAGGGCGCGCATGGTGTTCACGTCGAGGTCGTTGGTTGGTTCGTCAAGGAGGATTACGTTGGCCCCGGTTTTCAGCATCTTGGCCAGATGAACGCGGTTGCGTTCACCGCCGGACAGCACATCCACTTTCTTTTGCTGGTCCTGCCCCATGATGTTGAAGCGCGCGCAATAAGCCCGAGAGTTAATCTCGCGGCTGCCCAGCTTGATAACGTCGTTGCCGTCGCTGATAACTTCGTAGACGGTTTTTTCGGGTTCAAGGGAGTCGCGGTTTTGATCCACGTAAGCCAGCTTAACGGTTTCGCCGACTTTCAGGGTACCGCTGTCTGGCTTTTCCTGTCCGGTTACCATCTTGAAAAGCGTGGTTTTACCGGCTCCGTTTGGGCCGATGATACCGACGATGGCTCCAGCGGGAATCATGAAGCTCATGTTTTCCACGAGCACTTTATCGCCCAGAGCTTTGCTGACATTTTCGGCTTCAATGACAATCTTGCCCAAGCGCGGACCCGGTGGAATGTATATTTCCAAATCCTTGCCCAAGCGTTCAGACTCATGTGAAAGCAGGGCTTCATAAGCGTTGATCCTGGCTTTGCTCTTGGCGTGGCGTCCTTTGGGGGCCATGCGGATCCACTCAAGTTCGCGGGCCAAGGTCTTCTGACGTTCGGATTCGCTTTTTTCTTCATTGGCCAGACGTTGTTGCTTTTGTTCCAGCCAGGAAGAGTAATTGCCCTGCCAGGGAATGCCGCGACCGCGATCAAGTTCAAGAATCCAGCCAGCCACGTTGTCAAGGAAGTAACGGTCGTGGGTTACGGCAATTACAGTACCGGGGAAAGTTTTTAAGAAACGTTCCAACCAGGATACCGATTCAGCGTCCAGGTGGTTGGTGGGTTCGTCCAGCAGCAGGATGTCCGGGTTTTTCAGCAGCAGGCGGCACAAGGCCACCCGACGGCGTTCACCGCCCGAAATCACCGAAACCGATGTGTCCGGCGGAGGGCAGCGCAAGGCGTCCATGGCCATTTCAAGCCTGGAGTCGAGTTCCCAGACATCCTTACTGTCCATAAGATCCTGCACTTCACCCTGGCGGGTGATAAGCGCGTCCATTTCATCCGGTTCCATGGGCTCGGAAAATTTGGCGTTGATGGCTTCGTACTCGTCACGAATCTGAACCAGTTCCGCTAAGCCTTCTTCCACCACCTCGCGCACGGTGCGGGTTTCATCCACCAACGGTTCCTGAGGAAGGTAACCGATGGTGTAGCCGGGAGCGAGAACGGTCTTACCTTCAAAGCTCTGATCTTCGCCAGCCAGTATTTTAAGGAGCGAGCTTTTGCCGGATCCGTTCAGACCCAGCACACCAATTTTTGCTCCGTAAAAATAAGAGAGCGAAATATCCTTGAGGACTTCTTTCTGCCCGTGTTTTTTAGATACACGGATCATGGAATAAATAATTTTGTCTATTTCTTGACTCATTTACTCACCTCTTAAGTTTTTTATAAAAACGAGTGCAATTATCTGCATATAATTATAACATACCCCGTCATCGCAACACACGCAACATAGCTCAGGACAACACAATGGTATTCCGGTTTAAGAATGGCGCCTGGTATAGTTCTTTTAGCGTTCGCTTCTGCCTGTGCCATAGCGCTGGTTTGTATCTTTTACCACATGAACAGCAAGGCTTTAAAGTTATTTTTGAGGTGCGAAAGTTGAGTCATTCAGCTACATATTTTTCAAATAAAGACGAGAGACCTCCATAGCAAAGGCCTCTCGTCTTTATTTTACTTCTTCACAGGAAAATATATTTCAGTAATATAATCCTCTGGAGAAATCGTCTTTTCAGGGTCTGTTACATAAATTTCATAGGGTGGAGCGACTAATTTGTATTTATCAGTCTCCATCCACTGCACTATTTTTGCATATGTGGACGGCAACTCTGAATACGGACCTTTATGCACCCCTTTCACACATAATCCGCCAGCTAATTCACGGGTTCCTTTTACTCTTTCAACAATAGGGATGGCAATTTCAGTATCATTATTGGTTGGATCAAATTCTTCATCGTGATAAATAGCGATAGGTGCTCCAATGCATGTCAATTGTTCTTTCGCTACAGCTGCAAACAGTTTGCCGAAATATTTACAGTATTCATCAATACTCATTTTTTGCCGTGAAAACAGAATATTTTTCGGCTCTGTTTCAATCAGTTCCACTTTGATATTATCTAAATATGCCATAAGGTCTATACCCCTTTCCAAGTTTAGAATATCTTCATTGAGTTGATGTAGGACATAACTATAGTTTTCCATTTTTCCCCGAATAAGTTTTTGCTTTTGCCTGATCAGTCGAGATAATTTTTCCTCGCTTTGGTCTTTCAACACTTCCTCTATTTCTTCTAGTGAGAAGCAATACGTTTTCAGTTTGTTGATAAAAAGAATCGTTTTGAGTTGCGCAACATCATAGTAGCGGTAGCCGTTATGCTCGTTGACAATAGCCGGTTTAAGCAACCCGATTTCATCATAATATCTTAGTGTTTTGGTTGTAACGTTACATATTTTTGAAAATTCGCCTATAGGTAGCATCAAATTACCCCCAAGACTTATTTTTCCCAAGCAACCTAGGTTAAGATTAGTATACAACTTCCCGTTAGGGCAAGGTCAACAACCAAAGCAAAACCATAATAAATAAAAAAAAAAAAAAAAAAAA
>NZ_JAQUZF010000117.1:0-7384 GCF_028691475.1 Anaeromusa sp. | reverse complement strand
GCCAAGGCCTGATCAAAGAGGTCTTGGCTTTGCTTGGTTAGCCGACAGAGACTTTGCCGTCCAAAAGCGGCACTGTATTGGCGCCTTGAGGCATGACAATATAGCGGGGAGCGTCGCTGGCGCAGCGTTCTTTGGCGATGGCCAGGGCTTCTTCGATGGTGCTGACCGGAATCATGTTGGCTTTTTTCACTAACTCCGCGTTTTGCGGCAGCGTCACCATGACAAAGGTGGCTATGTCGCCGCATTCCATTTCCTTGAGGACCACCCAGCCGGGGATGCCAAAATTCTTGCGCAAAGCGGCCTCCATTTCTTGGCGGCTGCCGTATTTGAACCAGTCGCTGAATTCCGGCGGCTCGTAAATATCAGGGCATTCGCTTAAAAGAATAACCACGCCGCCGCGTTTGACCGCATAATAAGCGTTGTCCATAGTTTTGCCGGTTTGGTACAAATTGATGTCCTTGGGAAAACCGCCGGCAGTAGTGATGACGATATCGCCTTTTTCCGGGATATCCACACCGTAAATTTCGTCAACTAGTTTGGTTCCTTTCTGCCAGGCGGAGACCCAGTTGCCCGCAAAGATGCCTGCAAAGTCGCCTTTGGGCGTAGGCACGACGTTGAGAATGAAGTCGGGCTTGACGAAGGCGGCAATTTCCATCATATCCTCATGGCATTCGTTGCCTTCGGTGCGGCCGGAGAATGCGTTGGGGTTGGAGCCGGCAGCGCCGCCGGAAGCCAGCGCCCACAGATGGTTCTGGCGAATAGTCTTAATGGAGCTGCAGCCGGGGAGGATGCTTTTGCGGCCGCCGCCGTAGCCCACCATATAGTGGTAGATGATGCCGCCCGTGAGAATGACCCGGTCCGCTTCTGCCACCAGGCGGTTGACGGAAACTTCGGTGCCCCGGCTGGTTTTGCCGAGATACACCATATTCGCCTCGTCCCAGGCGTCATGGTTGAGGACGCGCACGCGGTGGCAGACGGTTTCGCCGCAGAGAGTGACAAATTCGCTTGCCGTATTTTGCCGGTGGCCGCCGACGACAATAAGGACGGTAATGTTTTCATCCGGCACGCCGGCCAGATTCAATTCATCCAGCAAAAGGGGCAGGACCTGGTCCATATTCTGCCAGGCGCGGGTAATATCGCTTACGGTGATGACGACAGTTTCTCCCGGACGAACCAGTTCGCGCAGAGGCGGGCTGTCGATGGGATGGGCCAGGGCCTGGCGTATGGCGCTGGAGACATCTTCGATCGGCGGATACTCGCGTCCTAAGACCTCGCAGGCTACCTGTTCGCTGGGCAGGGAAAAAGCAAGTTCTCCTTTGCCGTACTTGAGGGAAAAGGATTTTTGACTCATAATAAAGGCCTCCTTTTTGGGAAAATAAACGAAAATAATACAGCCAGTCTTCTCTCTGCATTTGTAAAAATCCTGCCTTTTAAAAGGAATAAATACTGGAAGAAGAACAGTATAAAAACGAATGAAACCTCAGTGAGGGAGTTAGACAAAGAAACGGTGCTTGTTTTTTACAGTTGACAGACTGTTTGACAATATGCTATTATTTGCAAAACCTATAAAACACAGCGCTGATCAGAAACCTGAAGGCCTGAACATCTTGTAAAAGAGATGCTCAGGCCTTTTTCTTTTTGGCAGTGGAAGGAGTGGTAGTCATGCAAAAAGTAGAGAGAGTAAAAGCGGCTCTCGGCGGTTTCCCTGTAGACCGGCCGCCGGTATCCTTATGGAAGCATTTTCCCGCCGCGGATCGGGATCCGCTGCAACTGGCGCAGGCGCATGTGTCATTTCAGGAGAAATTTGATTTAGACTTCATCAAACTGACGCCGTACGACTCTTATCCGGTGCATGACTGGGGCTGCGAAATTCGTTTTTTTGACACCCCTACCGAAGTAGCGGTTCTGCGGCGTCCGGCGATAACGCAAAGCAGCGACTGGTTAAAGATCAAGGCCGTGGATGCAACGAAAGGCGCCTGGGGGCGCCAGGTGCTGACTACGCGCTGCGCCGTAACCTTGGCAAAGGATGATGTTCCGGTGGTACCGACGGTGTACAGTCCGCTGACCGTGGCCCGTAAGCTGGCCGGGGACCGGGTGGCGCGCGATCTGCGGGAGTATCCGCGCTTAGTGCACCAGGCGTTGGAGGCCATTACGGAAACGACGCTTGCTTTTGTAAAAGAAACACTTCGCGCCGGAGCGGCAGGCATTTTTTTTGCTACAGCCTGCGCCACACACGATTTTCTGAGCCAGGCGGAATATGAAGCCTTTGGGCGCCGTTACGATTTGCAGGTTTTGGCCGCAGCAGAAGAAGGCTGGTTCAACACGCTGCACATCCATGGCCGCAAAATTTTCTTTGATGAATTTCTCGATTATCCGGTGCAGGCGCTGAACTGGCATGACTGCCACGAATATCCGCCACTGCGCCGAGCCAGAGCCTTAACCGATAAATGCATTTTGGGAGGCTTGGACGAGGAGGGAGCGATTTCCTACGGCTCGCCGAGCGAAGTGATGGAAGAGGTTGCTTATTTCCTTAGTGAAACTGATCTGCGTGGCATCATGGTAGGTCCTGGGTGCGTGACTATTCCTAACCCGCCGGACAATAACATAGTCACGGCGCGGCTGGTTGTGGAACGGTATGCGCAAAAAGACCTGTGGAAATACCTTTCTTTTGATTCTGCGGCTTTGTAAAAGCAGCTTGCCAACGAAGCGAAGCCGGGGATTGGACAGAAGTTGCAAGGAGAATCGAAGGGAGCCACAGAGGAGAGGAATGCATTTTCAATATAGCATACCCCGCAACCCTCCTTGGGCCTCATTTTACTTTTGTTCAAAAACCGCTCTTCGCGTTTTTCCTACGGGTCCTCTCGTTTCTCCTAGCTTGGCGTTTTCTCTCAAATGCTTTAAAATGGAAAGTATTAGAAAGAAAATACAAGGAGGAGATGGGATGATACAAAGATCATGGCGTATTTTAAGCATTCTTTTGTTGGTGACCTGGCTGCTGCCAGCAGCTTTGGCGGGTGCGGAGGAGCGCAAGGATGAATGGAAGGACAATAGCTTTAATTTTAAGACCTTGAAGATGGTGGTAGTGAAAACCGAATTTGGCCCGGATGCGGCTGTAGATGATATGAAACGCTTGGTATTGAGCGGCAAAGTCAATGGGCAGTTTTCTGTTAATGAGCGTTTTGCTAAGGCGGGAATTGCTTTCTTAAGCTATCCTGACGTAGTGAACAAGGTAGGCGTAAATAATAGTGAAAACATGCTGGAATTGGAGAAGACGGACCCGGCTCGTTACAGCCAACTGGTGCAGGACGGAATTGGTTTTTACGCCCAAGGGCTGCTGCAGGTTCGTTTTACCGTATATAAAGATACGGTTCAACACATACCGGCTTATGTGGAAACCTACACTACGACGGAGCGCGTTTGCCGCAAGCGAACCTTTACAGGGCCGGACGGCAGGCAGGCAACAACCGAAGAATGGGTTGATATTCCGGTGACTAAGTTTCGCGAAGTTCCCGCTCATGATGAAATAACGGCCCATACGGCGGTGGAATTGACGTTGCTGGAGCCTAAGACGAATCGGACTTTATGGAAGATGGTGGACAGCCGCGACGCTATGGGCAAAGATAAGGACGGCATGGTAGACCGGACCTTGAAGCGCGCGGCGGAACGGTTGGAAGCACTGAAAAACGGCTGATCTTTGGGGATAATTGCTTATATTAAGAAAAAATAATGAACACTGTCGCTGAATATGCTAAAATAGAAAAAACAGCAATTAATGCAAAAGTTCGACGAAGCTGAATTTTGCCAGGGTTACGCGCTAACGCTAAGGATATTTCCTTGTGGTAGGTGTGCCCTGGCTTTTTTTATAAGAAGCCGATGCGGTCCTTACCTCTCACGGCAAAGAAAAGTCTTCTGTGGTTCACATCCCCTCGGTTTTGCTAAAAAGGCGCTTAGAAAGGGTGGTGCAAGATGAACTTGCGAAATCGGATGATTTTGACCATTTTCTTCCCGGTTATGGCAATTCTAGTTGTGCTCTCAGGGGTTGCTTATTGGCAGGCCAGCACCATGCTGCGGGAAGAGATCAAACTGGAAATGGAAGCCATGGCGGCGCACCGCAGTGCGGAAGTAAATACGCTGGTCGTTGGCAAGATGGATCAAATGCAGGCGCTTGTTAACACCTGGAGCGTTGCTTTGCCGAATGACAACGAGCTGCGAGGCGTGCTTACTCAGTTGACGAAAAACACTTCTGGCGTACAGGATGTGTTTGTGGCGTTTCCTGACAAACGTTTTATTGATGGTACCGGCTGGATACCGCCAGCGGATTATGATCCTACAGGGCGCGGCTGGTATACGGAGGCCGCTAACTCCCAGAAGGTAGTGATGTCCAAGGTTTATATGGACGCCATTACCAAGAAGCCCATTGTGAGCTTGTCGATGGCCATCCGGCAACAGGGAAAAGTGGCGGCTGTAGTGGGGATGGATTTATCGCTGCAACAAATTAATGACGCCGTGCTCGGCATCAAAATCCGGGATACGGGCTACGCCTACCTGCTCAATCAGGAAGGGTATTTCGTAGCTCATAAGACGTTGAAGCTAGAAGATAACATTATGCAAATCGAAAATGGAAGCTTAGCTGCAGGGGGGAAAGTATTTTTAAGCGGGAAGCCTTCCTTTAGCGAGTATGTCTTTGGCGGCGTGGAACGGTTTTTAGCCTCCATGCCTGTAGGAGACAGCGGCTGGGTGATTGTTTTGGGCGTTCCTAAAGATGAAGTATTTGCCAACGTAAATCGCTTAGCGATGACGATGCTTGGCATAGGCGTGCTTTCGCTGGTGCTTTTGTTGGCCATCGTTTTCTTCATCGCCCGCTCCGTGGCCAATCCGGTGGCGGAAGTGGCGGCGGCGGCCAAGCAGGTGGCCGAAGGCGATTTGCACATGACCCTGGAGCCTACAGACCGCAAAGATGAAATTGGCATTTTGCACAGCAGCTTCGAAGCTATGACGAAAGGGCTGCGGCAGATGGTCGGACAAACGCTGCAGTCGGCGGAACAGCTGGCGGCTTCGTCGGAAGAGCTGACCGCCAGCGCTGGTCAGTCTGCGGAAGCGGCGCAGCATGTGGCGCAGTCGGCCGTTGCCATTACCGAAGGCGCCGGACGGCAGAGCGCTGCTGTGACCGAAGCGGCTAAAGTGGTGGAATCCATGTCGCGGAAGATGGAAGAAGTTGCGTCTGTTGCCAGTGCAGTAGCGGCGGCGGCCAATGAAACGACGAAAACCACCGTAGAAGGGCAAAAAGGCTTGGCTTCGGCTATTGAAAGCATGCAAGCGATCGGTACCGGAGCTGAGCAGGTGGGCGGAGCCATTCAGGCTCTTGATGCCAGTTCGCAGCACATTTCGGAAATGGTTGCCATGATCACGGCCATTGCCGGTCAGACCAATCTTTTGGCCCTTAACGCCGCCATTGAAGCGGCACGGGCGGGCGAGCACGGCCGGGGCTTCGCCGTAGTGGCGGATGAAGTCCGCAAGCTGGCGGAGCAGTCAGAAACAGCCGCCAGGGAAATTACTAATTTGATCGCGGAGAACAACGGCAATATCCGGCAAACCGTTGACGTGATGGGCGTGCAGAAGACCCGCGTCGGCGAAGGCGTGGACCGCGTGAATGAAGCGGGGCGGCAGTTTGCGGAAATTGCTCGTTTAGTGGAAGATCTGTCCAAGAAGATTATGGGCATTACCACGGTAGCGGAAGCGGTTGTAGCAGACAGCCGCAATACCGTTCGCTCGGTGGAAGAAGTGAAGACCATTTCCGTAACCGTTGCGGGCGAGGCGGAAAGCGTTTCCGCGGCCACGGAAGAGCAAGCGGCTTCTATGCAGGAAATCGCCTCGGCCAGCCAGACGCTGGCGCACTTAGCGCAGGATTTGCAGGCTTTGGTAGGAAAATTCCGGATGTAAAGCTAGCTTTGGCGGCAACGGCAAAGTCTTCTTAGACCAATAAGCAACGAAGTGCATGGGCTCCGGCTGCAGACTTGCGTTTGTGGCCGGGGCTTTTTGGATTTTATCGCACGAAACAAAAAACAACGTTATTTCGAGGTTTTATTGCTTTTGTGTAAAAAGTGCAAAGAATGCATTGCGTTTTGGAACGAAAATGGTATAATTGTCCTATCTCCAGTGGACAAAATGAAAAGAAATTCGATCAAGCAACACGGTTTGCGAGGCAATGTAGCCAAAGCAAATTCGCGTTGCTTTTTTGCATTTTGTCCTTAATTTCAAGGCAAATGTCTGCAGGAGAGCAGGCGGTGAAGGAGGCGGCTATGAAATTACGGTCAAAAATGATGCTGGCAATTTGTATCCCGGTGATGGTGGTGCTGGTTCTGTTGAGTGGAGTGGCATACTGGCAGGCGAGCCGCGCCTTAAGCGAAGAAATTCGGATGGAAATGAGCCAGGCGTCCGCCCGCTATGCGGAAGCGGTGCAAACCATTCTGTCGACGAAGCAGGAAACCGTAGGCTCTTTGGCAGCCGCGTGGAGTGTAAGCCTTCCGGCGGATGAAGAAATTTTACGAACCGTAACCTATTTAACCAAGAATACTCCAGGGGCGCAGGATATTTATGTGGCCTTTCCCAGCAAAAAATTTATTGACGGCACAGGCTGGGTGCCGCCGGCGGATTATGATCCGGCGACAAGGGATTGGTTTAAAGACGCTCTTTCCAGCAATGGAGTTGTGTTTTCCAAAGTCTATGTTGATGCGATCACCAAAAAGCCGGTTATCAGTCTTTCCGCAGCCATACGGCAGAATGGGACGCCCATTGCGGTGCTGGGGATGGATTTATCGTTAGATGCGATTGGGCAAATGACGCAAGGCGTGCGTATGAGAGATTCCGGGCAGGCCTTTATTTTAAATCGCGAGGGATTTTACGTAGCTCATCCTTCGTTGACTTTGAAGGATAACGTACTAACGATGGAAAATGGAAGGTTGAAGGAAGCAGGAGCTGCCTTTTTGAGTGGCCGTTCCAGTTTCCAAGAGCTTTCTTTCAACGGAGAGGATCGCTTTTTTGCATCGAGCCCCGTAGGCAGCAGCGGCTGGGCCTTAGTGCTGGAGGTGCCTTCTGCCGAGGTATATCAGCCGGTTCGCTATTTAGGCTTATGGATGGCGGGCTTGAGTGTGGCAGCCATTCTTTTACTTGGTTTTGTCTTAATGAACGTGGCAGGAGCTATTGCCAAGCCCGTAGCCTTAGTAGCGGCAGCGGCGCAAAAAGTTGCTTCCGGCGAGTTGCAGCTTCAGTTTGAGGCTAGCGAACGCGCCGACGAAATTGGCATATTAAACAACAGCTTTTTGGCGATGGTTGCCAGTTTGCGGAAGCTGGTCGGAGAGACGGTTCGTTCGGCGGAAAAACTGGC
>NZ_JAQUZF010000116.1:0-7384 GCF_028691475.1 Anaeromusa sp. | reverse complement strand
TGCTTCTAACAGGCGCGTCGGCGTCAGCGGCGCCGGGAGCGCCGGAAATGATGCAAGAGATGCAAGTCGACTTAAATCAAGACGGCGTAAAGGAGACTGTTACGGTTTTAGGCTCTTCTGTATATGAAAACAGCAAGTTCCGCATGAACCTGGAGCTGCGCATCAAAGACGGGGCTACGCAAAAAATCAGCAAAACCAAAGTGGGTAATGCAGGCTATGAGGTTATTTTGGAGACGGTAGAGGTGACCGGTGAGAGCCCGCTGGAGATTTTGGTTTCTGTGGCAACCGGGGCGAATAAAGGGGTGCGTGATTTTCAACTGTTTACTTGGGGAGAGAAGGGGATTAAACCCTTATTTACTTCGGAAAATCAGCCGGTGCTGGATATAAAGGGCACTCTTATACCCCATTTTCAAGGGGCATTAACAGAGCAGTCCAGCGGCGCTCAATTTTACCTGGATGTACAAGCCGGGAAAGAGCGTTATGTCAAAGAACAGGTCTACAATAAAGATGGCGTAATGAAAAGTAAAATCCGGATCCAGGTGGACTCGTTGCCCTTAATTGCCCTGCAAGCGGTGGATAAGGACGGAGATGGCACGCAGGAACTGCTGTCAACGCAAGAACTCTTAGAGAGCAGCAGCCGTATTGCTAAAATGACAGCGCTTTGGAAATACCAGGATAAAAAATGGGTTTTGCAGCGTATCGATAGCGATCAACCCATATCTTTTCAAAAGAAAAAAATAGAGACAGCGAAATAAATCTTTAGGTTCTAGAAAGGAGCGTTTCAATGCAGTATTCAGCAGAAGTACAAGGCATGACCTGTGTGGCCCGGGGGGCCAACCATGGCGCGGCGCCCATTCCTCAGGAGGGGGCCTGGACGAAGGTCAAGGAAGTCAAGGATGTTTGCGGTCTGACGCATGGCGTGGGCTGGTGTGCGCCGCAGCAGGGAGCTTGCAAGCTGACTCTCAACGTAAAAAACGGCATCATTGAGGAGGCCTTGGTGGAGACCATTGGCTGTTCCGGCATGACCCATTCAGCGGCTATGGCTGCAGAAATTCTGCCGGGCAAGACCATTTTAGAAGCCCTTAATACGGATTTGGTTTGCGACGCTATTAATACAGCCATGCGCGAGCTGTTTTTGCAGATTGTTTATGGCCGCAGTCAGACGGCATTTTCCGAAGGCGGCTTGCCTGTAGGCGCTGGCCTGGAGGACTTGGGCAAAGGCTTGCGGAGCCAGATTGGCACCATGTACGGGACCCAGGCGAAAGGGCCGCGCTATCTGGAGCTGGCGGAAGGGTATGTGACGTCCTTAGGTCTTGACGAAGACGGGGAAGTAATCGGTTATCAATTTGTGCATTTAGGCAAAATGATGGAAATGATTAAAAAAGGTCTGGATGCCAATGAAGCAGTGAAAAAAGCGACCGGTCAATACGGACGTTATAGCGAAGCGGCTCGTTATCTTGATCCGCGGCACGAATAGGGGAGGTGTACATGATGGTGAAATTTGAAGGCTTTGAACGCAGAGAAGCAAAATTACAGCAATTTTTGCAGCAGGAATCGCTGCAGTCGTTAGAGCAGGCTCAGGAGATTTGTCAGCAGAAGGGTTTGGATGTAGCAGCTATCGTTAAAGGGATCCAACCCATTTGCTTTGATAATGCCTGCTGGGCGTATACGCTGGGGGCGGCGCTGGCGATTCAAAAAGGCTGTACCAAGGCGGCGGATGCAGCTGAGATTATCGGCGAGGGCTTGCAGGCTTTTTGCATTCCCGGTTCGGTAGCGGACAACCGTAAGGTCGGTTTGGGCCATGGACGTTTAGCAGCGATGCTGCTGCGGGAAGAAACAAAGTGCTTTGCTTTTCTGGCAGGACATGAGTCGTTCGCCGCTGCAGAAGGCGCTATCGGGATTGCCCGTTCCGCCAACAAGGTGCGCCAAGAGCCGTTGCGTGTTATTTTGAACGGTTTGGGAAAAGATGCGGCGCTGATCATTTCTAGGGTCAACGGTTTTACGTATGTGCAGACAGCCTTTGATTACGCAGCAGGCAAGGTGAACATTGTACGGGAGAAAGCTTATTCCCAAAGCGAGCGGGCTAAGGTGCGCTGTTATGGTGCGGACGACGTTATGGAAGGCGTCGCGATTATGCACTTGGAGGGCGTGGATATTTCCATTACCGGCAATTCTACCAATCCGACCCGTTTCCAGCATCCCGTGGCCGGGACGTACAAGAAGGAATGCCTGGAGCAGGGAAAACGGTATTTTTCCGTGGCTTCCGGCGGCGGCACCGGGCGTACGCTGCACCCGGATAATATGGCGGCCGGACCGGCTTCGTACGGCATGACCGACACGATGGGACGCATGCATTCAGATGCGCAGTTTGCGGGGTCCTCTTCCGTACCGGCGCATGTGGAGATGATGGGCCTCATCGGCATGGGCAATAATCCCATGGTCGGCGCTAGCGTGGCGGTGGCCGTAGCGGTCGAAGAGGCTATGGGCAAGTAGAAGGCAAAAGCAAAAACGCCCCTCGGCTCCGTGGATTGAGCCGAGGGGCGTTTTGTTGTTTTGAAGGGATTAGTCTTCCCAGTTCATGGAGCGCTGAACCGCTTTCTGCCAGCCTTTGTAGTAGGTTTCGCGTTTTTCAGCAGGCATATCCGGTTGGAAGCGCTGGTTGAGTTTCCAGCTGCTGACCAGGTCTTCTTTACCTGCCCAGTAGCCCACTGCCAGACCTGCCAGGTAGGCAGCGCCCAGAGCGGTGGTTTCGGTGATTTCCGGACGGTCAACAGGCACGTCAAGAATGTCGGCCTGGAACTGCATCAGCAGGTTATTGGCAACAGCGCCGCCGTCTACCTTCAGAGCCTGCAATTTGATGCCGGAATCGCTTTCCATGGCGCTCAGAACGTCCCGGGTTTGATAGCACAGGGAGTCCAAGGTAGCGCGGATGAGATGGCTCTTGGTCGAACCACGGGTCAGACCAAAGATAGCGCCGCGGGCTTTCATATCCCAGTAAGGAGCGCCCAAACCGGCAAAGGCCGGTACGACGTATACGCCTTCGGAATCTTCTACTTTGCTGGCAAAGTATTCGGAGTCCGATGCGGTTTCAACCATTTTCAAGCTGTCGCGCAGCCACTGGATGGCGGCGCCGGCGATGAAGATACTGCCTTCCAAGGCGTATTCCACTTTGCCGTCGAGGCCCCAAGCAATGGTGGTCAACAGACCGTTGTTGGAGTTGTAGAGTTTTTCGCCGGTGTTCATGAGCATGAAGCAGCCGGTGCCATAGGTATTTTTGGCAGTGCCTGGTTTGAAGCAGGTCTGACCGAAAAGAGCAGCCTGTTGGTCGCCGGCGATACCAGCGACAGGTACTTCGGCGCCGAAGAAAATCTGAGCGTCGGTCATGCCGTATTTTTCACTGGAAGGACGTACTTCCGGCAGCATGCATTTAGGAACGGTGAGGATTTCCAGGAGCTCTTCGTCCCATTTCAGCTCGCGGATGTTGTACATCAGAGTACGGGAAGCATTGGAATAGTCGGTAACATGTACTTTGCCGCCGGTCAATTTCCAAGTCAGCCAAGTGTCGATAGTGCCGAACAGCAAATCGCCCTTTTCTGCACGTTCGCGGGCGCCTTCTACATGGTCCAAAATCCATTTTACTTTGGTGCCGGAGAAGTAAGCGTCCATAACCAAGCCGGTTTTTTTGCGGAACAAGGGTTCCAGGCCTTTGGCTTTGATATCGTTGCAGATATCGATGCTCTGGCGGCTTTGCCAAACAATGGCGTTATAGACGGGTTTGCCGGTGTGTTTGTCCCAAACCACCGTGGTTTCACGTTGGTTGGTAATGCCGATCGCGGCAATGTCCGAAGCATTAATGCCGGCAGTGGCGATAACTTCAGCGACAACGCCGATCTGGGTGGCCCAGATTTCGTCTGCGTTGTGCTCCACCCAAGCCGGTTTAGGGAAAATTTGGCGGAACTCTTTTTGGGCGACGGCGATAATGTTGGACTCATGGTCAAACAAAATAGCACGGGAACTGGTTGTACCTTGGTCAAGAGACAGAATGTACTTCGACATGCGGACAACACTCCTTTTTACACGTTATTAATCCTAAAATGGAAGGAGGCTGGCAGGTTAAAACCGGCCTCCTTAGAACACGCGAAGAATCAGGAGAGCAAATTACATGATGCCAATTGCGTGACCGAAGACGTACGCGATGGATGCGCCTACGAGCGGAGCTACGCAGGGAATCCAGGCATAACCCCAGTCGGAGCCGCCTTTACCAGCGATTGGAAGAACGGCGTGAGCCAAACGAGGTCCGAGGTCACGAGCCAGGTTCATGGCGTAACCGGTAGGACCGCCAAAGCTCATGCCCAATGCCCAGATGAGAATACCGACAACATAGGGTCCCATGCCGGGAGCCATGCCGCCAACACCTTTACCGAAGATGCAGAAGATGCCGAAAATCAGGAAGAACGTAGCGATAACTTCGCAGATGAAGTTATTAGTAGTATTACGGATAGCAGGACCGGTGCAGAAGATGCCCAATTTGAAGCCTTGGTCCTCTGTTTTTTCCCAGTGTCCGAGATATGCCAGCCAGCAGATAACGCCACCAACAAAACCGCCAGCGAGTTCAGCCAACATCGTAGCGAGGACATGACCGAAGCTGGTGTAGATGCCCATGAAATACTTAGCCAAGGTTACCGAAGGATTAAGATCGGCCTGCGGCGCACCGCAGGTAATAGCGGTATAAACCCCCATTACAACAGCAAAACCCCAGCCAGCGGTGATAACGATCCAGCCGCCGTTTTGTCCTTTGGAGCCGGTGAGCAAGGTGCTTGCTACTACCCCGCAACCAAAAGCGCATAAAACCATGGTACCTAGAAATTCACCCAACAAGTTGTCCATACTTTTTTCTCCTTTCTCTAGTAGAAAATAAATTTTGGATAGAACTAGGGATACTTGGATACTCTGCAGAGAACTAAGAGAGACGCCAAAACAGAAAAGTCCGGGAATCTATTTCAGGTATGCGCGCGCTAAATAATATTAAGTAAAGAGAAAAAAACGATGATTTCCATTTTATGTAATCAGAAAAAGACAAAAAGAGAGAAAGGTCAACAGAGAACTCATCGTTAAACGAGTTCTAATGCGGACTTTTCTCCTTATCTCTAGTCCCGTATGTAAATTGCCTCGGGTGAGGATATAAGCTTGCATAGCAGATCTCCTAACGCCCATTTATATGCTACTATATTTTCTGACAAAAGGCAACAGGCACTGTCGTCCTTTTTCTGACTATGTAGCGAGAGTGAATAATACGAAAATTTCCACAGTTCATATTGTAAACCAAGACGAACGATTTGAAAATAGCGTTATGTCTACCAAAAGAAATATAAGTAGATAAAAAATTACAATATTTGCTGTTTTATTTTTAAACCAAGCAAAAATATACAAAATGTGCAAGAAAAGTGTAAAATGAAATTTTTGCCAAATGTGCATATAAATTATATGTCTTGTATTAAGAAAAACTTGCTATGTCCTTTCTGAAGAGATGTTTTGTGAGATTGTGTTAAATGATGATGTATAGAAGCAACAACAGGAACCGGAATAATTCTGACAGCATTTCTGAGATTCACTACTTGCAGAGCTTAAATAAAACATATAAAATATAAAAAGTGAGAAAACAATGTATAGTTATTTTTTTCTCAAACTCTTCGCTGTAGGCGAAGATCATCCAATTTCATAGCGGACAGAGAAATAAGAGAATGTCCAGAATAGGTCGGCAGCTGCAAAGCTGGTGGCGTATTCATGGCTATTCTCTTTTTTTCGTCCGGTTTTTCTTTACAGGAAATAAAAAGAAGGAAGTGAAGGCAAATCTATGGAGACCATTTTGAAAACCGACGTCGTTGTCATTGGCGGCGGCATTGTCGGTACAGCCATTGCTCGAGAATTGTCCAAATATGAGCTGGACCTGGTGCTGGTAGAGAAGGAGCCTGATTTGGCTACCGGTACAACCAAGGCGAACAGTGCGATTCTTCATGCCGGCTTTGACGCGCCCCATGGCTCGTTGAAGGCTCGCACCAATGTGCGCGGTAACCAGCTGTATCATGAGTTGGAGGACGAACTGGGCCTGGATATCAAATGGACCGGCTCGCTGGTCGTGGCTACCAATGAAGAAGAAATGGAAACCGTGAAAAACCTGGTGGTACGGGGCAAGGAAAACGGCGTGCCGGGCTTAATGATGCTCAGCCGCGACGAAGTTCTTGAACGGGAACCTAACCTCAATCCCACGGTTGAAGGCGCTCTTTGGGCTCCTACCGCAGGTGTTTGCTGGCCTTTTGGCGCGGCTCTCGCTTTTGCGCAATGCGCAGAGCAAAATGGCGCCAAGGTTCTTACCGAATGCGCTGTGGAGGGTATTGAGACGGAAAATGGCGCCGTCAAAGCGGTGCTGACTTCGCAGGGACGTATTGAAACTCGTCTGATCATCAATGCAGCCGGCCTTTATGCGGACGCAGTCAGCCGCATGGCTGGTGACGACAGCTTCACCATTACCCCTCGGAAAGGGGAATACATTTTCTTTGATAAATCGGTCAAAAAAGACCTCGTTAACGGCGTAGTCTTCCCGACGCCCAGCAAGATTTCCAAGGGCATTTTGGTATGTACTACCACCCACGGCAACACCTTCATCGGCCCGAACGCCCAAGGGCAGGAAGACAAAGAAGATAAGGCCACGACGCTGACCGGCTTAAACGAAATCATTGCTTCGGCGAAGAAGCTGATGCCGGCGATGCCAATGCATGCGTCCATTACGCAGTTCTCTGGTTTGCGCGCCGTTTCCAGCACAGGAGACTTTATTTTAGGACCGTCGGAATCGGTCATTGGCTTGATTCATGCCGCGGGCATGCAGTCGCCTGGTTTAACAGCGGCTCCGGCGGTGGCGGAAGAGCTGGTGGAAATGCTGCGCCAGAACGGCGAACAGCTTGATCCTAAAACCAGCTTCAAAGCGCGTCTGCCCAAAAAAGTGGTCTTCCACAAACTGCCCCGGGACAAGCAGGCGGAGCTGATTAACAAAGACGCTCTATATGGCCGTGTGATTTGCCGCTGTGAAGTCATCACCGAAGCGGAAATTATAGCGGCTATCAAAGCGCCTTGCGGCGCACGTACTGTGGACGGCGTCAAACGCCGCACCCGCGCCGGTATGGGACGCTGCCAGGGCGGCTTCTGCGGCCCTCGGGTTACGGCCATTCTCGCCAGGGAGCTGGATATTCCGGTGACCGAGGTGCGCAAGGAACGCGCTGATTCGTATATGTTCTACGACAAACTCTCCGGAATTTGCGAGGTGGACAACCATGAATGAAGTATGTTTTCCGACGTATGACGTCATTGTTATTGGCGGCGGCCCTGCAGG
>NZ_JAQUZF010000115.1:0-7474 GCF_028691475.1 Anaeromusa sp. | reverse complement strand
AGGCGCTTTTGCGTCAGCTTATCCAGACCTCGACGAAAATTGCCGCGTTGGGTTATGAGGGCAGTGAAGAGGTATCGCAAATTGTCGATCAGGCGGAGAAGATGATTTTGGAGGTATCCAACCGCCGCATTGGCGGCGATTTTACGCCTATTAAAAGCATCGTCCTGGACGCCTTTGGCAAGATCGAGCAGCTCTACGAATCACGCGGTGGTATTACCGGTTTGGCTACCGGCTTTAAGGACCTGGACCGTTTGACTTCTGGCCTGCAAAAATCCGATTTGATTCTTGTGGCGGCCCGTCCGAGTATGGGTAAAACGGCTTTTACCCTAAATATTGCCTCTAATGTGGCTATTCGGGAAAAAAAGGCTGTAGCGTTTTTTTCGCTGGAAATGTCTAAGGAGCAGTTGGTGCAGCGTATGCTTTGTGCCGAAGCGTCCATTGATTCGCAAAAGCTGCGTATTGGCGAGCTGGAGGATGACGATTGGACCAAGCTGATTAATGCGGCGGATCGCCTTTCGGGAGCTCCTATTTTCATTGATGATACGGCAGGTATTTCGGTGCTGGAAATGCGCTCCAAGGCGCGGCGCCTTAAAGTAGAACATGATTTGTCGCTCATCATCATCGACTATTTGCAGCTGATGCAGGGCAGCGGCGGCAAAGGCGGCGAAAATCGTCAGCAGGAAATTTCGGAGATTTCCCGCTCGTTGAAAGGTTTGGCCCGTGAACTGGGAGTTCCGGTCGTTGCGCTGTCTCAGCTTAGCCGCAGCGTAGAGTCCCGCCAGGTAAAAAAGCCCATGCTCAGCGATTTGCGCGAATCGGGTTCTTTGGAGCAGGATGCGGATATTGTAGCTTTTCTCTATCGTGAAGACTACTACAACCCGGATACGGAAAACAAAAATATTACCGAAATCATTGTGGCCAAGCACCGCAACGGTCCGGTAGACAGTGTGCAGCTTTTCTTCCACAAGCAGTTTACGCGCTTTGCGGATTTGACCCGTATGCCCGAGGGCTAAGGGATAGCCGAACGTTTAACGGAGAAAATGATTAAACATTCGACAAAATATTGACGAGGAGAAAGCTCTTTGGTATGCTATATATGGTGAAAAATGAATAATTTGAGGGAGGCTCAATCTCGGCGCTTCAGAATGAGGCCGTATTGAGTTCTTTTTATGAACGCGGCATAAGAAGGGAGGAGCGCTTGTGATTGACCGGTATGTTTATCCC
This sequence comes from Anaeromusa sp., assembly GCF_028691475.1. NCBI lineage: Bacteria > Bacillati > Bacillota > Negativicutes > Selenomonadales > Sporomusaceae > Anaeromusa > Anaeromusa sp. The sequence goes on along the minus strand of NZ_JAQUZF010000115.1, from coordinate 6,250 downwards.
GAGATGGGACGTATTTGGGCTGAAGAGAATGAGTTCCGGATTATGTTGGATATAGAGCTTATCGCATGTGAAGCGCTGGCGGAATTGGGGGAAGTTCCTAAGGCTGCGGTGGCGGCAATTCGGGAAAAGGCTCGTTTGGATTGGAAACGCATACAAGAAGTGCAAAAGAATGTTCGCCACGATGTAATGGCTTTTTTGACGGTAATTGCGGAACAAGTAGGAGAAGAGGCGAAATACATTCACTTGGGTCTTACTGCCAGCGACGTGAAGGAAACGGCGTTAGGCGTAAGAATGAAGCAAACTGCGGATATAATCTTGACGGACTTGCGTCATTTGCGCGATGTCTTGCGCCGGAGAGCGCAGGAACATAAGTATACAGCGATGATGGGCCGTACTCATGGTATGCATGCAGAACCATTGACTTTGGGGCTGAAGCTGGCAGTATGGTTGGATGAGACGGAGCGGCATATTGCGCGCATGGAAAAAGTCAGAGAAACAGTTTCTGTGGGCAAGGCTGCAGGAGCAGTGGGTACCTATGCTAATATTAGTCCGCATGTAGAGGCTTATGTGTGCAAAAAATTAGGGTTGAGCGCGGCTAAGGTGGCAACGCAGATTGTGCAGAGAGATAGACATGCTGAATTTTTGAATGTGTTGGCGGTTATTGCCTCTTCATTAGAAAAGTTTGCTATAGAGATTCGTAATTTGCAGCGCACAGATATCGGCGAGGTCGAAGAATTTTTTACCGCTGACTCACAATCAGCATCAATTATGCCACATAGGCGTCAGCCTTTGATTTCTGAAAACGTAGCTGGTTTGGCGCGAGTGGTGCGCGGATATGCCCTGGCGGGAATGGAAAATGTCGCATTGTGGCATGAACGGGACATGACTCACGTTTCTGTGGAGAGGCTGATTTTACCGGAAAGTGCCATCCTGACCAATTATTGCTTGCGGCAATTTGCGGTGGTGTTAGAAAAACTTGTTATATACCCGAATGTAATGCGCTCGAATATGGATAAGACAGGCGGGATGATTTTCAGTCAACGTGTGATGAATGCATTGATTGAAAGGGGTGTCTTGCGTGATGATGCTTATCAGTGGGTGCAGCGTCATGCAATGGCGAAATGGCAAGAGGATGTTGATTTTAAGGCGGGAATTTTAAGGGATTGCAATATTATGAAACATCTGACGGCGGAAGAAGTGGATTTTTGCTTTGATTATGGATATTTTCTCCGGCATATAGATAGAATCATGGCTCGTTTCGGGCTGTAAAAAAAAGGTGAGTGATAGTATGTCAGCAATTATTGTTATCGGCAGTCAATGGGGCGATGAAGGAAAAGGGAAAGTAGTCGACTATCTGGCGGAACAGGCTAACGTAGTTGTGCGTTATTCCGGCGGCAACAATGCAGGCCATACCGTAGTGGTAAACGATGAGGCTTATAAGCTGCAACTGCTGCCTTCGGGTATTCTTTATAAAGGAAAGACCTGCGTTTTGGGCAATGGCGTTGTCATTGATCCGGAAGCCATTTTAAAAGAAATCAACGGCATGAAAGAACGGGGCATTGATACTTCAAGTCTGCGCATTTCTACGCGGGCGCAGGTGCTGCTGCCGTATCATCGCCGGCAGGACGAAGCGGAAGAAGTCGCTCGGGGCGAGTTTAAAATCGGCACGACTAAGCGCGGTATCGGACCTTGCTATATGGATAAAGTGGCTCGCTGCGGTATCCGTATTGTGGACTTGATGGACCCGGAAGAGTTTGCAGCCAAGCTGAAACATAATGTGGCGGCTAAAAATGAACTATTGGTGAAGCTCTACGGAGCAGAGCCTTTTGAATACGAGCCCATGCTGGAGCAGTACTTGGCTTTTGCCGAGCTGATTCGTCCGTATGTGGCGGATACGACATACCTTCTCAACGACGCCTTGGACAAAGGCGAAAAAGTCCTCTTCGAAGGTGCGCAGGCAACCTTGTTGGATCTGGACCATGGCACCTATCCCTATGTGACTTCATCCAATCCGATTGCCGGCGGTGCTTGTACCGGAGCCGGCGTAGGTCCTGGCAAGATCGACAAGGTAGTTGGCGTAGTGAAAGCCTATACCACGCGCGTCGGCGAAGGTCCGTTCCCGACTGAACTGCATTGCGCCATGGGCGACACCATTCGCGAGGCTGGCCATGAATTTGGTACCGTTACCGGTCGTCCGCGTCGTTGCGGCTGGCTGGACGCCTGCATTGTCAAATATGCCGGACAAGTAAGCGGTCTGGATGCGCTGGCCATTACCCGCCTGGATATTCTGGACGGCTTAGACAGCATCAAGCTTTGTGTTGGCTACCTTTATAACGGTGAGATCATTAAAGAATATCCGGCCAGCTTGAAGGTATTGTCCAAGGTGGAGCCGGTTTACGAAGAATTTGCCGGTTGGAAGACCGACACTACCAAAGTGCGCCGCTACGAAGACTTGCCGGCTGCTGCCAGAGCCTATTTGGAACGCCTCAGCGAAGTGGCGGGCGTCCGTCTCGGCATCGTTTCTGTCGGCCCGAATCGCGAGCAAACGATCATTATGGAAGAAATGTTTTAAAAAACTGTTGACACGGGAACGATATGGTGATATAATTTCGTTCTGTGAGACATGACCTACTAGCTCAGTCGGTAGAGCACCTGACTTTTAATCAGGGTGTCGTTGGTTCGAGTCCAACGTGGGTCACCATCAAAAACTCAGCCTTTCAGGTTCGCCTGAAGGGCTTTTTTTTATCGCAATCATTGGCTTATGCGCACCGCACGCCTAAACGGTCTTTTTTCCGCTAAGCTTTGTCAGAAAGCCTCGGCATAGCCCCATTATGCCTGCGTTTTCTTTCGCGCTTAACGAAAAAAATTCTCGCTTTGGCGTGGATGCTCATTAAGCCAGTGAATGCTGTTGGTTAGTTGACGTTTGGATTACTCGTTAAAGTTTCTGCTCCTTGCAGCCACTAGCTTTTGAGCACTATAAATTAATAGAATTCTTTTCTGAAAGAGAGTACGTTCCTTTTGACGAAGGGACGTTTTTTATTAACAAACCAGAGAGCGCGCATTGCTGGTCTTCGCAATGACTCGTAAGGCAGCCTAGTTCTGTTATTGCGAGGAGCGCAGCGACGTGGCAATCTAGTCAGTAGTGTCCCGGACCTCCATGCTCTCATTCGAGTCCTCCGATTACTCCCTTTACTCCTGTTGCATTTTAGTCCCTCGCGCCTTGCACGGGAGCATTCTTGCTTTTAATAAGAATTCGCGATATAATTAATGGAATGCATTGAGCGGATAGAAGTCAGCCCCTACTTGGTATACGGAACGGACGACAACCATATAGCGGTTATATAGGAACTCGCATGCAAGCGAGCTTTCTTTTGTATGTAAAAATGCAGTCGGAAATAAGAAATTTATAATAAAAAATGGAGGATTTTTTAGTGAGATCATCAAAACCAAAAGGAAAATTGCTGGTTATTCCCTTGGGCGGCCTAGGGGAAATCGGCAAGAACATGACGGTGTTTCAATACGGCGATGACATCGTGATTCTGGATGCAGGCCTGTCGTTCCCGGAAGATGACATGCTGGGCATTGATTTAGTCATTCCGGATATGTCGTATCTGTTTGAAAACCGAGACAAAGTGCGCGGCGTTGTTTTGACCCATGGTCATGAGGACCATATTGGCGCGTTGTCTTATTTGTTGCGGGAGGTTAATGTTCCCGTATACGGCAGTCGTTTGGCCTTGGGCCTTGTAGAAGGGCGTCTGAAAGAAAATCGCGTAGGCAAGTACAATCTGGTGCCGACAAATCCAGGGGATGAGTTGACGCTGGGTGTCTTCAAGATCGGCTTTATTCAGGGCAGTCACTCCATTCCTGATGCCTGCGGCATTTACTTTAAGACACCGGTGGGAACGGTAGTGCATACAGGAGACTTCAAGATTGATCAGACTCCTGTAGACAATAAGCTTATTGATATTCATAAATTTGCCGAATTGGGCAATCAAGGTGTGATGCTCCTGATGTCGGACAGCACCAATGCGGAACGACCCGGCTATACCGCTTCGGAGCGGACCGTAACGGCGGCGCTGGACGTGCAGTTCCGGGCGGCGAAAAACCGTATTATTATGGCTAGCTTTGCCTCGAATGTGCTGCGTGTGGGCCAGGCCATTCAGACCGCGGCTAAATATGGCCGCAAAGTAGTAGTAATGGGCCGCAGCATGGTAAATGTGGTGGGGATTTCGACGGAAATGGGATATTTGGATATTCCAGAAGGCGTCTTGATTGAGCCGGAAGAGATGAAAAACTATCGCGACGATCAGTTGCTGATTTTAACTACCGGCAGCCAAGGCGAGCCGATGGCGGGCTTGAGCCGCATGGCCTCAGGCACCCATCGCAGCGTAGCTATTGTGCCTGGCGATACGGTGATTTTTTCCGCTACGCCGATTCCGGGGAATGAGAAGTCTGTTTCCCGTACCATCGACAGCTTGCTTCGTCTGGGCGCGCATGTAGTATATGAGCGTTCTTCGGGGGTTCACGTCTCCGGCCATGCCAGCCGGGAAGAACTGAAACTGATGCTGAATTTGGTGCGTCCGAAATATTTCATCCCCGTTCATGGCGAGTACCGTATGCTGCGGCAGCACGGCGCGTTGGCGGAAGAGATGGGCGTGCCTTCGGAAAACGTTTTTTACGGTGAAAACGGGCATGTTTTCGAGTTTACGCGTAAAGCGGCGCGCATGGCTGGCAAGGTAAAGGCGGGACGCGTCTTTATCGACGGCTTGGGCGTGGGCGATGTGGGCAACATTGTGATTCGGGACCGGCAGCAGCTGGCGAACGAAGGGGTCATTATTGTCGTCGTCACGCTGGACAAACAGCGTAATGCACTCTTGTCCGGACCGGATTTGGTCTCGCGCGGCTTTGTCTATGTGCGTGACGCTGGCGGTCTGATGAACGAAGCGCAGCAAAAGGTGCGTCAGGCGCTGGATCGCTGCTCGGAGCGCAACTTGAGCGACTGGTCCTCCATCAAGGTTCAAGTCAAGGAAACTCTGGGCAAGTTCTTGATGGAAAAAACCGGCCGTCGGCCGATGATTCTGCCGATTATTATGGAAGTGTAAGACTGGATTTGACAAGAAGAAGGTCTTCGGCTATATTGATGCATATACGAACAATGTGACGAATGGGAGAAGTAATGGCAAGGCGTCTTTTAGAGAGCCGGGGGATGGTGCAACCCGGTAGACGCGTGCGATGAAATACACCCAGGAGCAGCAGGCTGAAAACCCTAGGGGGTTAGTAGGCTAGGCCGGCGGATCGCCGTTACCGATCATAGTGGAGCGGTCAGCCCTAGGGCTGGCAACCAGGGTGGTACCACGGGCATACGGCTCGTCCCTCATTTGATGAGAGACGAGTCTTTTTTATTAGGGCCGCTCATTTCTTCACTGCTCACGCCCCGAAGTATCTTTTTACGCCTGACAGTGTCAGAAAGCCTCGGCAGAGCGCCGCTATGCCTGCGTTTTCTTTCGCGTCAGACGAAAAAATCTTTCTTTTGGGCGAGAGCGCTCAGAGCACGAGCGGCCCTTGAAAATGAGAACTAAAGGGTTCTAAAACAAGTAGACCTTTGGAGAGGTTTCTGTGAAATTTTGATAGGATAGCAAGAGGAGGAACTGAAAATGAGTGTATTAGACATCTTGAAGGAACGCGGCTATGTGCAGCAAATGACCCATGAGGCGGAAACCGCAGAGCTGCTGGAAAAGGAAAAGATTACGTTTTACATCGGCTTTGATCCGACGGCGGACAGCCTGCATGTGGGGCATTTTTTGGGCATGATGGTTATGGCGCATATGCAGCGAGCCGGGCATCGTCCGATCTGCTTGATTGGCGGCGGCACGGCGATGGTGGGCGATCCGTCGGGGAAGACGGATATGCGCAAAATGATGACGCCGGAAACCATTGAACAAAACGGCGAGTGCTTTAAAAAGCAGATGGCTCGCTTTATTGATTTCAGCGAGGATAAAGCGGTGATGGCCAACAACGCGGATTGGCTGATGCAGCTGAATTACGTCGGCTTTCTGCGGGAAATCGGCGCGCATTTTTCCGTCAACCGCATGCTGACGGCGGAATGCTTTAAGCAGCGCTTGGAAAAAGGCCTATCCTTCCTCGAATTTAACTACATGATCATGCAGGGCTATGATTTCTTGGAACTGAACCGCCGTTACGGCTGCGTCATGCAGATGGGCGGCGATGATCAGTGGTCCAATATTCTTGC
>NZ_JAQUZF010000015.1:6571-36691 GCF_028691475.1 Anaeromusa sp. | reverse complement strand
AAGCGACGAACTTGAAGCGATTACGAAAAGAGTACTTAAGGAGTCGAAGTTTTGAATAAAAATTCAATGCGATAAAACGCAACTTGAACAGGAGGCTTTTCATGGAGGAGAAAAACGATTTAAGGAAAAATGGTAGCGGGTGCAAAGACATGACCGCCTATGACGCTATTAAGGGCATTGGGAAAGAAAACCATCATGACCAGAACCTTGACGTGATTAACCCTCTACTCAAAGGTGTAAAGGCCATGTTTGCAGCAGCGGGGTTTGAAGTTGTCGGGCGCATTGTCTTGCAGGAAAAGTTGACGGGCAGAAAATACCGATAGCAAACGCACTAACGGAAGGAGGAAGCAGGGCATGACTGACAGCGAAAAAAAAGAGATCGTAAAATTGACGGCGGAAAAATTCATGGAGTGCCAGCGCGCGGCAAGAAAAGAAAAGCGCAGCAGGTGGCTACACGACACGCGCCAACTGATGAAGCACTACAACACGCTAAACGAACATTCAAAGAAAGCGGTAGCAACACTAGAGGAGGCGCTAGCGGCCAATGACTTGCAAGATGGAAGCGGCCATAAAAAGATATGCGTTGAGACAATAAAGACCAGTTCGGCAAAAACGTTTGTCATAATGCAACATGTTAACTCTATGCTAGACGTATTGAAAAACGATTGTAAAAAATCGGGAAGGGAAAGAAAATACCGCATATTCAAAAGCCACTTCATCGACAAGAAAACCTTTAAAACCATAGCGTCAGAAGAAAACATAGACGAGAGAACGGCATACCGCGACACCGGCGATATACTTGAGACGCTGAGCGTTTTACTGTTCGGAATTGAAGAGTTGACGAAAGCATAAAATGTCAAAAACCTGTCAGTTTACATGTCATGTTTTCAGTCGTAAAATGATAGTGTGGGAAAGTTATAAAAAGAGAATACGAAAAAGAGTAACGCCGTTCAGTTGGACGGCGCTTTTTTGCGCCTAAATTTAGGGGGTAGCTGAATGCAATTACAAAAAGAACGCCGGGTAAGGTTGAAAGGCAAAGACCTTAAGAAACTAAACGACGCTATCTTTGAACGAGACAATCACAAATGCGTTGTGTGTGGGCGCTGGGTAAAAGATGGCGCAAAATTTCATCACGAGCCAAGCGGCGCAAAAAAGTCGGACGAATTAAACAAAGGCGCTGTGCTTTGCGATGACTGCCACTTCGATAGGCATTTCACGAGGCGGAGCAACAAGGTTAGGCAGCGGGTGAGGGACTACCTTGCCGAGCAGCAAGAACAAGAGCCGGAGCGAGACACAAGCACAGACAGGGGCGCGTGAGGATGGCGCAGGAGTACGCAAAGCGTTTCTACAAATCGACAGCATGGCAGCGATGCAGGCAGGGGTTTATAGTGTCGAAGTTCGGGCTGTGCGAGAAGTGCAAGCAGCCGGGGAGCATCGTGCATCACAAGAAGCACATCACGCCGGACAACATCAATGACCCAAGCGTTACGCTGCACTGGGACAACCTAATGCTTCTGTGCACGGACTGCCACAACACTATACATGGACAGCACAGACCAACAAGAGACGATCTTGAGTTCGACGAGACAGGGCAGGTGGTGCCACGCCGGCGGCGGCTATCCCCCCCTAAGAAAAATTATGGGTAGCCCCGAAGCGGACCGGAGAGGACAGTTTCAAAAAATACACAGGGCGCGCACAAAGGGGGTGTAGTGAACGGAGGGAAAAGTTTGTGGAAAATATAGACGAAAAAGCCAAAAAAGAACTGATAGATAAAGAGCTGAAAAAACTTAAGCGGATATTCACAAAGATAGACGCGAAGGTAAAAAAAGCAGTTGAAAACCTAATGTATAATGCGGCGTTTATGTCGGTTACGCTGCAACTTTTGCAATCAGAAATAAACAAAAACGGCGCAGTGAGTGAATACAAAAACGGTGAAAACCAATTCGGAACCAAAAAGTCGCCGGAAGTAGAAATTTACAACACGATGATTAAAAACTATTCCGCCGTGATGAAGCAGTTGACAGATTTGCTGCCCAGAAACGAACAACCGCCGGACAAAAAAGAAGACGGATTTGAAAAATTTGTACACGCGCGATGATGAGCGATGAACTACATCGAAAAATACGACAAGGCCATTAAAGCCGGTGACGTAACCGTATCGCAAAAGGTGGCAAAGGTATACGACCAACTTGTAAAAGACATGCACAATAAGGCGCTAGTGTGGGAGTACAGCGAGCGCCACGCGGAACATGCTATTTTTTTCATACAAAACTACTGCAAGCACTCAAAAGGGAAGATGGGCGGCAAGGCGTTTATGCTAGAGCTATGGCAGCTCGCTCTTGTTGCGGCCATGTTTGGGTTTGTTCACAAAATAGACCAGGTGCGGCGCTTTCGCGAAGTCATACTGATTGTGGCGAGAAAAAACGGGAAGTCAACACTTTCGGCGGCAATCGGGCTTTACTTGATGATTGCAGACCAAGAGCCAGGCGCGGAAATATACGCCGTAGCAACCAAGAAGGACCAAGCAAAAATAATATGGCTTGAAGCGCGCCGCATGGTGAAAAAGTCGCCGGTATTAAACCGGAAGATCCGCTGCGTTGTGTCGGAAATGACAAGTGCTTTCAACGACGGTTCATTCCGACCGCTTGGGAGCGACAGCGACACGCAGGACGGCTTGAACGTGCATGGAGCGCTGCTGGATGAAGTGCACGCATGGAAAGACAAGAACCTGTACGACGTAATCATAGACGGAGAAAGCGGGCGGGAGCAGCCGTTGACGTTCATAACGACAACCGGCGGCACGGTGCGCGAATCTGTTTTTGACATGAAGTACGACGAATGCACGCGGATACTGAATGGCTACGGGGACGCAGTAGGGTATCACGACGACCGTGTTCTCCCTGTCATATACGAACTGGACAAGCGGGACGAATGGACAGATGAAAAGGCGTGGGCCAAAGCAAATCCGGGCTTGGGGACAATTAAAAGCCTTACGACGCTGAAAGGCAAAGTGCATAAAGCAAAAGAAAACGCACTGCTTGTCAAAAACCTGCTGACGAAAGATTTCAACGTCCGCGAAACATCGTCGAGCGTGTGGATGTCGTTTGAGCAGCTAAACAACGAAGCGACATTTGACATGAAAAAGCTAAACCCGTCCTACGCCATCGCCGGGGCGGATTTGTCGGGAGCCGTAGACTTGACGTGCGGAACCGTAATCTTCAAAGTACCGGACGATGAAACAATATACGTGCGGCAAATGTATTTTCTGCCGGAAGACTTGCTAGAAAAGCGGGTGCGTGAAGACAAAATACCGTACGACCTATGGAAAGACATGGGGTACCTGCGGACAACGCCGGGAAACAAGGTAGACTATAAGTTTCTGACGCAGTGGTTCGTTGAATTGCGCGAAGAATACAGCCTGTACGTAGTATATGGCGGCTACGACGCGTGGAGCGCGAAATATTGGGTCGATGAAATGACGGACAACTTCGGGGAAATCATGGAGCCGGTCTACCAAGGTAAAAAGACGCTGTCAGCGCCTATGAAAGCGCTAGGGGCAGACCTGGACGCGAACCGGATCAACTACAACAACAATCCGGTTTTGAAATGGTGCATGTCAAACGTTGCGGTAGACGTTGATAAAAACGACAACATACAACCGATAAAGACAGACAACCAGCGCCGCAGGATTGATGGTTTTGCCAGCTTGCTAGATGCCTATGTGGTGCTGGAACGACACAGGACAGACTATGAAAATATGATTTAGCGGGGAAGTGAAAAAACTTGTGGCTATGGGAAAAAATAAAGACATTTACCAACAGGAATCCATCAGCCGTGCGGCTGACGATGGTAAACGAGTACGGAAGCGGCCTCTACACATGGAATGGGAAGCTGTACCAATCGGACTTGATACGAAGCTGCATTAGGCCGTTTTACAAGGCCGTAGGGAAGCTACAGGCGCAGCAGGTGAGGACGAACGGGCAGGGAGATATCAAGATTAACCCGGATGCCTATATACGCGTCCTACTGGAAGAACCTAACCCATACATGACAGGGCAACTCTTGCAAGAAAAAATGGCGATACAGCTAAAACTGAATAACAACGCATTCGCCTATGTCTTGCGGGACGATTTCGGCTTTGCTACGGAAATATACCCGCTGTCATGCGTTACGGCGGAAGCGAAGTACGATGAAAACGGGTACCTGTATATCCTGTTCACGCTAAAAAATGGCAAAACAATGCAGTTGGCCTATAGCGACGTGATCCACTTGCGGCAGGACTACAGCGACGATGATGTTTTTGGAGCAAGCAACCGGGAAATGTTTATGCCGCTTATGAATATCGTAGGATCAACTGACCGGGGGATCGTTAACGCGATCAGAAACAGCGCGTGTATACGCTGGCTCTTAAAATACAAAAGCGTCATGAAACCGGAAGACATAAAGAAAAACACGACGGACTTCGTGAAGTCGTTCTTGAGCGTGGATAATAGCGAGAGCGCCGGGGCCGCAGCGGTTGACGGTAAGATGGACGCGGAGCAGGTTAAACCGCAAGACTACGTGCCAAACGCATCGCAAACAGACCGAACCGTGCGGAGAATATACAGTCTGTTCGGGACGAATGAGAACATTGTGCAGTCGAAATACGATGAAAACGGGTGGAACGCGTACTACGAAAGCGAAATCGAGCCGGTAGCCATGCAGCTATCTAACGAATTCAGTCGAAAATTATTTTCTCCAAGAGAACGCGCCCACGGAAACCGCATTGCCTTTGCCGCCAACAGCCTGCAATATGCCAGCATGTCAACAAAACTGCAACTGTCGCAAATGGTAGACCGTGGAGCCATGACACCGAACGAGTGGAGGGCCGTACTGAACATGGGAGTTATCGAGGGCGGCGATAAGGCCATTCGACGCAAAGACACCGGCACGGTAAAGGAGGTGAAAAAAGATGAAAAAAACACTGAATGAGTTTTTGGCAATGACCGACGTAGATCAGCCGGGGGAAAATCCAAAATTGTATTTTTACGGCGACATTGTTTCTGACTGGTGGGGAGCATGGCAAGAAGAAGACCAATACCCTACAGCAATATGCAATTTTTTAGCGGCGGCGCAAGGAAGGGACATTGATATTTATATCAATTCGGGCGGGGGCGCTGTTTTTGCCGGCATGGCGATTTATAACATGCTTAAACGGTACAGCGGGCAAAAAACGGTATATGTGGATGGCGTTGCAGCCTCCATTGCGTCCATTATTGCGCTGGCAGGAGATCGGGTTATCATCCCGGAGAATGCCTACTTTATGGTTCATAGGCCGTGGATGAGCATTGCCGGGAATGCCGAGGAACTACGCAAGGCAGCGGAGGCGCTAGACACGCTAGACAGGGGAGCCACAGCCGTATACCAAGAATTTAGCCAGATTGGCGAAGATGAGCTGAAAAAATACATCAGAGAAGAAACGTGGTTTACCGGCAAGGATGCGGCGGAGATTTTTTCCAAAGTTGAAACCGTGGCAGCGGTGGAAGCGGCAGCGAAAGCAGACCAAGAAACGCTGAGCCGGTTTCGTGCAGTACCAAAATTACTGCAATGCGAATTCCAGAAAAACACAGAACAAGAAAAAATTATAGAAAGAGAACGCCTGGCACTGCTGGGCATGAAGGGGGAAACAAAACATGAACTATGAACAGTACAAAGAAATGCGGGGGGCCTTGCTGAAAGAAGCGCAGGCGTTTTTGGACGCGGGAAATGTGGCGGAAGCCAAGGCCAAGCGGGAAGAAATCGAAAAGCTAGACACAAATTTTGAAGCAGCCGCGCGCGAGAACGCGAACCTAGCAGCGCTCCAAAAAACAGGAATCGTGAAACAACCAAAGAGCGCAGCGCCAACGGGAGTACTGACACCGGCAGGGGAAACGGGCGAAGCGGAAGGGAGCACAGACGAGGCGCAGGCTAAGCTGTATCGCACGGCCTTCGCGAAGACGATGATGCGGCAAGGGCTATCTGCGGACGAGACAACCTGCTTCAACGCGGTAAACGATAAGTTTAAAATGCAGACGCAGACCGCCGCAGAGCATGGCGTGCTTATCCCGAACACGATGCGGGAACAAATCTGGATGCAAGTTGCGGAAACACACCCAATTTTGCAGGATGTATTGAAAACGTTTGTGCCAGGCTCGCTTACCATTCCCCAAGACACAGATGAAATGAAAGACGGAGAATGGACGGACGAGGCCACGGAGGCGGTAGGAGATGACGTGGGCTTTGCTAAGCTGGAATTGAGCGGTTGCGAGCTGGTAAAGGCCGTAACGGTTAGTTGGAAGATGCGGAAAATGAGCATCGACGCGTTTTTGGCATACGTAACAACAAAAATTGCAGAAAAAATGGGGAATGCGTTAGCCAAGGCCATTCTTAACGGCAAAGGCAAGCCGGGAGAAGCAGACACGTTCAAAGCGCAGCCAATGGGGATTTTGACCGCGCTAGCAGCAGAAGCAACCACGCCGCAGGTAGTAACCTACGAAGCGGACAAACTGGACTACAAAACGATTACCAGCGCGCGCGCGAAGATTAAAAGCGCATACTCTAGCGGTTGCGCAATCTACGCAAAGAGCGCGGACGTATGGAACGTTCTGGCGAACATTGTCGATGGGATCAAACGGCCTATTTTCGTGCCGGACCCAACCGGACAATGCGTGGGCAGATTGTTTGGCATTCCGGTGAAAGAAGAAGACGGACTGCCGGTGGGAACGTTCTTGATCGGGAACGTTTCAGCCGGCTACGCCATGAACGTGAACGAAGACATGACCATGTACAAAGAAGAGCACGTCAAAGCGCGCACGGCGGACTACATGGGCTATGCAATCATCGACGGCGGCGTATTGACCACCAAGGCATTTGCCGCAATTAAACTGGCAGCAGCGCCGGGCGCTTAATCATACCTGCTGAAAGGGGCGGCTACAAATGACATTAGAAGAGGTTAAACTTTATATGCGCGTCGATGACGATACGGACGATGCGCTAATCACGTCGTTGCTTGCCGCCGCGCAGCAGTATGTTGAGCGGAAGACGGGCAAAATTTACAAGCCAGAAGACGAACTTTGGAACCTGTGCATCAAGCAACTTGTGATCCACTGGTACGAAAACCGCGAGGTGCAAGCGACAAGCACGAGAAACAATCTTGTAACGATAGACCATACCGCCGAAGCAATCATCTCTCACATTTCGTTGTGCGGTGATTACGCATGAACGCCGGAACGCTGGACAAGCGGGTAACCTTTTACGGGAAACAAGAAGTAAAAGGGAAAATGGGGATTCAACAACAAGTGGTGCCGATAAAAACGGTTTGGGCCAGGGTGGAGCCGGCGCGCGGGCGGGAATACTACGAGGCGCAAAAGGCAAGCGCCGAAACAACCTACAAAATCACCACTCGCTACATCAAGGGCATTACGCCGGATATGACAATTCATTTCAAAGAGCACATTTTTAAAATAAATTCCATCATAAATCCTTATATGAAAGGAGAAAAAATGGAATTTATGTGCGTTGAGGACGAAAAGCCGTATGAGTGATTTTGAAGAGCAAGGGCTAAAAGAGCTGCAAGACGCTATCAAGCAAATTGCGGACGAATTCCCGTTTGAAATGGAAACGGCATTGGAACAAATGGGAAAAAAGTTCAAAAAAGCCGTAATCGAAAAAACGCCGGTAGGCGGCGAAGCCTCCAAGGCAAGGGAAAAGCTAAAGAACGGAAAAGCGCTAAGTAAGAAGCAGCGGGCAGTACACCGGCGAGCATCGCGGCACGCGCTGGACAAGTCCTACAAAACGGAAATTGAAGGATATGGCGAGAGCAAACAAATGAATTTTTGGAGCGAAGCGCCACATTTTCACTTAGTCGAACGAGGGCATAAAAAAGTAAACAAGAAGCACCATGTGACCGGGTTTACACCGGGAGTGCATATGGTAGAAAGGACGTGTCAAGAGTTTGAAGAGATACTGCCGGGTGAAGCGGAAAAAATAATTGAGAAAGTGACTAAAAAGCTGTGACAAAACAATCAGATATAGGCGAAGCGGTGAAAAACATACTGGAAAGTAAATTTCCGGGGTGCAGCGTGTACGCAGACGAAGTGCGGGAGGGATTTAAACCACCTGCATTTTTTGTTGAGCTAATACCGGCTACGCACAATGTGAGTACAAATTTCAACTCGAACGACTTAACCATAACCATAACGTATTTGCCAAGGACCTACACGGCGGAAGACAACGCGAACGTAGCGGATGAAATCAAAGCAGCCTTTGGGATGTTTTTCAAGGTAGGAGCGAGGGCGCTAAAGATTGACGCTGTGTCTTTCCACAAGACCGGAGAAAACAAGGAAATATTGCAAGTGGATATTTCCGTAAAGTATTTTGACGGCCTGGAAAAGACGGAAACAGGAGACAAAATGAACGAACTGCACATGAGGACAGTAAAAGAGGAGGATGAACAAACGTGGGAATGCCAAAAATCACAATAGTATTCAAGGAACTAGGAATCACGGCCATTCAGCGCGGCGCGCGGGGCATTATGGCAATGATTTTGCGCGGAGCCTTGCCCAACGTAACGGCGGAAAACCAAGTAACCACCGTATACACCACGACGGATATTCCGACCGGGATTAGCGATTTTAACAAAGAACAGATCGAATTGGGGCTTATGGGGTACCAGACAACGCCTAAAAAAATTCTTCTGTACTTCTTGCCGGAAGCGGAAACGAACTACGACAAAGCGCTAAAGTACCTGGAAACAGCCAGGTGGGACTACCTGGTTATCCCCACCATCAAAGAAGAAGAAACAATGACAATTGCTACGTGGATCAAAGGATTGCGGACGCAGAAAGACATTATGGTAAAAGCGGTGCTTCCAAACTGCCCTGCGGATACCGAGGGGGTTGTAAATTTTGCCACAGAAACAATCGTGACAAAAGCAAAAACGTTTACAACCGCAGAGTATTGCAGCCGTATTGCGGGCGTGATTTGCGGAACGCCAATGACCATCTCCTGCACCTTTGCGCCGCTGCCGGAAGTAATCGACTGCGACCACTTGATAAGCGACGAACGCAACGCCGCCGTAGATGCCGGGAAGCTTATCATTTTCCATGACGGCGAAAAAGTAAAAATTGCGCGCGGCGTAAATAGCTTCATCACCACAATTCAGAACAAAGGCGACAGCTTCAAAAAAATCAAACTCGTCGATGCAATGGACATGATCCACGACGATATCAAGAAAACGGCGCAGGATAGCTATTTGGGCAAATATGCAAATAGCTATGACAATAAGTGCTTATTGATTACGGCCATCATGGGATACCTTGACGGCCTGGTACTGGACGGAATTCTAGACCCTGGCAAAAACAGCGTAGTCATTGACGTAGACCAACAGCGCGTGTACTTGAAGTCCAAGGGAACCGATGTAACGGAAATGAAAGACCAAGAAGTAAAAGAAGCCAACACCGGCGACAAAGTGTTCTTGAAAGGCAATATCAAAATCTTGGACGCAATCGAAGACATTAACCTTCCGTTCTACATCTAAGAAAAAGGAGTTGAAAAAACATGCCACAAGCAGGATACAGACCGGAGAACGTAATTTCCGGGACATGGGGCGAAGCGTGGATCGACGGAGACTATATGGCCGAGGCGACCGGGCTGAAAGCAAACGTGAAGCTAGACAAAGAAGAAGTGAAGCGCTGCCGAACGCTGGCGAAGGGCTACAAGACAACGGGCATTACTTGCACCGGGTCGATCAAGCTAAACCATGTAGACAGCAAATTGAAAGTAAAAATCAGCGACAACCTAAAGCGGGGCAAGGCGACAGTAATGACCATCATTTCCAAGCTGGCGGACCCGGACGCGCTGGGGGCGGAACGCATCGCCATTAAAGACGCGACGTTTGACGAGGTGAACTTAGCGGACTGGGAAGTAAAAAAATTAGGCGAGGAATCCATGCCGTTTACTTTCAGCGACTGGGACCTTTTGGACACCATTGAATAGTACGCCACTAGAGAACAAAACAGGCAAATAGCGGCGCTCATGGGCGCGATCAGACGCAAGAAAATGCCGAAAAGTACACCACAAAAAGACATGAAAAGTGAGGAATAAAAATGAGTTTAGTAGAAAGCTTGCTAAAAGCGGATGTTGCCAAAATCACGGAGCTGCCGGAAGACGAAATCGAAATCAAGCGCCTCTCCAAAATCACCGGGAGCCGCTTTGCAGTGAAGGTCCGGGCTATCAACGGGACACGCTATACGGAAATCCAAAAGAACACGCTGAACATCAAAAAAGGAAAAAGCGACTTTGATGTTACTAAAGCAAAAACACTGACCGTGCTCGAAGGGCTTGTAGAACCGGACCTGCGGGACAAAGAGCTGCTGAAACAGTTTTCGTCGGTCACGCCAAAAGAAGCGCTAAACAAAATCTTCTTATCTGGCGAAATTGATAAAATCTACAAGAAAATTACAGAGCTGTGCGGCTACGAAGAAGACGAAGACAGCGAAGAGGACGCAGAAGAAATAAAAAACTAATCAAAACGGACTGGAAGGTACAGGCAATGTACCTTCTTTTCCGTTATCACGACTGGGAGCCGCATAGATTTAACAACATGCCAAAAGGGGAACAGAAAATAACACACGCCTTTGTAGTGCGAGAAGCGGAAGAACGGCAGGAAGAAGCAGAGGCGTTGAAAGGAGAATAACAATGAAAGCGATTGACGCGATGATTCGTCTGCGCGACATGTTTACGCCGGTGCTGCGGCAAGTTGACAGCGCCATGCGAGAGCATGAACGAGCGGCAAGCACGATGCGGCAAAGCACAGCAGCAATGGGAGCGTCGCTGCAAGCAGCAAGCCGCGCCGCCCAGGAGCACTCAAAAGAGATTATTCGCATGGGGAAAAGCATAAGCAGCGCAGGGGATTCGATTACGGCAATGAGTAACAAAGCCGCCATGATTGCAGCACCGCTGATGGCCGCTGCCGGCGCTGGGCTAAAACTGAACAGCGAATTTACAAACGGCATGGCAAAGGTAAGCACGGCGCTAGACACTACGCAGATATCTCTAGAAAGCGTCAGAAAGGGACTCATTGGCGTATCAAACCAAACAGGGATCAGCGTGGTTGAGTTGACGCAGGCAGAATACCAGGCTCTTTCAGCGGGTATTGCCAGTGAAAAATCAGTGGATTTTTTAGCATCAACCATGAAAGCGGCGAAAGCGGGCTTTTCCGACGCTGCAACAACAATCGATACGGTCACGACAGTTCTTAACGCCTACGGGATGCAGGCTGAAAGCGCAACAAACATCACAGACCAGATGATAGCGGCGCAGAATTTTGGGAAAACAACCTTTGCAGATATGGGGGCGAGCATCGGCAACGTAATCCCGGTTGCAGCTGCGTTAAATGTAAAGACGGAAGAACTTTTTGCCAGTATAGCCACGCTGTCCAAAAACGGTATACGAACAAGCGAGGCAATAACCGGACTTAAAGCAGCCTATAGCAATATTTTGAAACCGTCAGCAGAATCTATCAAAGCGGCGGCGGCTATGGGGATGGAATTTAACGCAGCACACCTGCAATCGGTAGGATGGGTGCAATTCTTGAACGAGATAAAAGAAAAGACGGGCGGCAGCACGCAAGCGATGGCGCAACTATTCGGAAGTGTAGAAGCCCTTAACTCTGTAACGGTATTAGCGGGCAAAGGGAATGCAGACCTAGCGTCGGCCATGATGAAGATGGCGAGCAGCGCCGGTGCCACGGAAGAGGCGTACAGAAAGCTACTGACACCGGCGGAGCAGAACGCAATAGCAATGAACCAACTGCGCAACGCAGCCATGGAACTTAGCCAAGGACTAACGCCGCTGCTGAGATCAACAACCGTGCTCATGAAACAGCTTGCCGAATGGCTGGATTCCCTAACCGACGCACAGCGGGAAATGCTGGCGTACACAGCGAGAAACATCGTTATTTTCGTTGTGCTTACTGGCGTTCTTGGGCGGGTTGTAAGCAGCGTAGGAAAAGTAACGACGATGTTCGGAGGAATGGCCGCTGCCGCCAAGACAAACGGAGGCTGGATAGCGGCACTGTCTAAGGAATTCCCGCTAGTGTCGGCGGCGGCAAGTAAAATGGCAAGCGGCATACAACTGGCAGTGATAGCGATGAAAAACCCGATGAACTTGGCACAAAAAACAATGGGAATGCTGAAGAATGGAATCGCAATGGTGACAGGGGCGCTAAAAGGAGGCTTAATTGGAGCGCTAAGAGCAGCCGGAATTGCACTGAGGGGATTGTTCTTGAATCCAATCGGTATAGCGGTCATGGTCGTTGTATCGCTGGCAATTTTGATTTATACGCACTGGGACACGGTTAAAACATTTCTAGTGGCAGCGTTTGGAGCCATCGGAGAACGGGTAAAAAAAATGGCAGAAACATTCTCAGAACGATTTGGAGCCATATGGGAAAAAGCGCAAAATGTATTCGCGAGACTGGTTTCTCTAGTGAGTCTCGCATGGAGCCAAATAGAGAGCCTGTTTAACGATGGCGGCGGGACGGTTGGCAAAGTTGTCCGCGCGCTTGCTGCGGTATTGGCAGTGGGGATGGGGTTGCAACTTAAACTATTTGTGGCCGGGATAGACGTGACACTGAATATTGCGCTAAGCATTATTGAAATGTTTGTCAATGCGGCGTGTGTCATTATCAACGGAATTTTGGACGTGTTCGACGGCGTGATAACCTTCCTGCGAGGAGCCTTTACAGGGAATTGGAGCCTTGCGTGGGAAGGGGTTGTACAGATATTTTCGGGGATTTTCGGAACGATTGCCGGGATTTGTGAAACCGTGCTGGGCGGGGTAAGGGCAAGCATTAACGCGGTCATTGGAGGAATAAACAGCATTTCGGTTGATGTGCCGGAGTGGGTACCGGGAGTTGGCGGGCAGCACTACCAACCTAGCATTCCAATGCTGGCGGGCGGGACAGACAGTTGGCCTGGCGGCTTAGCCATGATCCACGACGCGGGGGCGGAAATAGTGGACCTTCCGCGCGGCGCTAGGGTGTACCCGCACGACAAGTCATTAGCCATGGCGTTTAACGCTGGCAGAGAACACCAGGTAATCAAAAGAGGGCCTGCGCTAGCGACTGCGACTACGGCGACAACCGGCGGCAGCAGAACGCAAAACAACAACCAAAAGACAGAGCGAAGCATAAATATAACAATTCCTAAATTCGCCGAGCAAATCATCATCAAAGAAACGGCAGACGCACAAGAAGTCATGAAGTATTTTGCAAGTGAAATTGACAAGATGGCGGGCAACATGGCGTAAGGGGGCTTTTGAATGGATTTCACAGGGATTTTAAGCAAAATGACAGGAAGCACGGGCAATGGGCTGACGGGCAATGGGCTGACGAAGTCGCAAATGAAGTTCTTTCTTAGCCATTATGGGGACAAATTTCAACTACCAATGGCTCCTCCTGAGTTTGAAGTTTCTGTAGACCAAAAGCATACGGTAATCAATATAAATAATATCGGCGAAGCCTTGATGCTGGGGAAAAGCGGGCTAATGGAAATGAAAATAGAAAGCTTTTTCCCAGCACAAGAGTATTATTTTGCAGACGTGAACGACGCAAAGCAGCCGTATACGTATATTGAAAAACTGCTGAAATGGAAAGACAGCGGCAAACCGATGCGACTAAACATAACAAGCACAGGAATAAACAAACCGTTTGTAATTCAGTCTTTGAGCTACAAGGAGCAGGACGGAACCGGGGATGTGTACTATTCGCTAAATCTCAAAGAATACAGGTATTTAACACAAAAATCGAAAGAAGTTGACCAAACAAACGAGCTGGAGCAGCGCGTCGATGAGCAGCAAAACCTAGCAGACACAGTAACTGTTTACCCGGGGGATGACATGATGGATGTAGCTTTGCGCGCGTACGGGCCGGGGAACTATACAAGCCAGTACAAAGCGCTGGCAAAATCGCCACTGCAAGCGGGAGATGTGCTGACGAAAGCGCTAAAACGGAGCGGCAAAAATGTTTATATTCAAACATAATGACAAAGACATATCGTCGCTGGTTGAACGCGTGAGCATGGCGGATGATGTTGACCAGGCGGCAAGAACCTGCGAGTTTACCATTGCGTACAACACGAAAGACGATTTACTTGAAAAAGAAGATATCAAACTGGGAGACATGTTCTACGTGTTTTACCAGGACGAAACAAAAACGCCCACAACAGCCGAAAATAGTGCAGGGGGTACAACTACAAGCACAACCGGAGAAACGACCAGCACAGCGAACACCAGCAAGCCAGTAGAGGTGTTTCGCGGGAAAGTGTTTTACCGAGAACGTGATACTTCAAATGTGGTTATGCGCTTCACGGCCTATGACAATTTGATTTATCTTGCGAAGAGCAAAACAACGCGAAAGTTTAAAAACATCACGGTTGCTGACACTATAACGCAGGTCGTAAATGAACTTGGCTTGATACTGGGGGAATTGCCGACAATTTCCACGGCGGTAGATTTTATCGCGGACACCAAGACGGGCATTGAGATCATAAAGCAAGCGCTGGGTTACGAAAAGGCCGCGACTGGGAAAGTGTACAGCCTTGTAATGAGCGAAGGACTACTGAATGTTGTTTTGAAAGGAACGGGAATTGCCGGCGACGATGACTTCAAATTAACGGATGATACGAACCTGGAAAAAACAACCTATTCCGAAAGCGCGGAAGATATGGTAAATCAAATCATGATTGTGGACAAAGACGGGAACGCATCAAGCTACGTGACTGTTGCTGACCAGGTAAGCGCTTATGGAATGATACAGGACGTATACAAAATCGACGAAAAACAGAACACACAGACCCAGGCTGGCGCGAAATTAAAAGGAATCACATACAAGTGCAGCCTGTCGGCAATTGGTGATGCTCGCTGCAAATCTGGCTATTGCATAAACGTAAAGGATGAACAGTTGTGGGGAAAGTTCTTTATAAAATCAGATCGGCACGAAATATCCGGTAACGTTCATAAAATGAATCTGGAATTGGAATACGTGGGGGCGGCGGACGATGATAAAAAAGAATGAGAATCCGGCTGTAAAACTGGTAAAAACATTTCAAGAAATCTCCAAAGGATGCAACACAAAAGAAGGATTGCAGGGAATCATTTTAGCGCCGCCGCCAGAAATACAGATTGAGTACAATAACATCATTCTAGACAAAGACGATGTGTGGATCAATGAAAATTTACTAATTGGCTATACGCGTACAGCGAAAGGACATATCAAAAGCGAAACGCAGCCAAGGGCGGGAGGCGGAGGCGATGCCGAGTTTGCGAGCCACACGCACGCCATAGACAACGACTATACGGACAGCATAACCTACACAGATACGCTTAAGCCGGGGGACCATGTGGCAATGATGAAAATAGAGGGAACTGGGCAGTATTTTGTGATGTTTAAGGCGGTGAGATTGTGAGTTTCAGCTTTATAACTGGCGCTACCGGCGAAGAAGCCAACAGCACGGCGCTGCCGCTGTTCCGAGAATACGCGTGGGACTTCGAGCATGATTGCTTTTTGTACAAGGACGGGAAACACATTGTGGTTACCGGGAGGGAAGCGCTCAAGGTGTGGATATACAAAACTTTGAAAACCGAACGGTACCGATACCTTGCATATGACGGCGCGTACGGAATAGAGCTAGAGCAATTCCAAGGAAGGAGGCCGAACGACGCAGAAGCCGCGTCGGAAGTAAAAAGGTACGTGGAAGAAGCGCTGCTGGTTAATCCGTACATCGAAGAGCTGACGGGCATTTCCTGGACAAATGAAGCGGACATACTGGAAATAGAGATAACTGCAAAAACGGTATACGGGGAGGTGACACAGGGTGTTTGAAGCACAGAAGCGGGAGACAATAGCCACAAGGCTAAAAAGCAATCTAAAAGAAACGCTGGGCAGCGAAATTTCAACAATCGAAGGAACCTTTGAAAGCGACAACATACAGGCAAACTCCTACGAGTTTGAAAAAAGTTACGCGGAAATGGAAATGATTGTTGAAGCGGCATTTGCTGATACAAGCTGGGATAATTTTTTAACCATGCGCGCTGCGGAAATGGGGGTAATCAGAAAAGAGGCCGTTAAAGCAATTGGGAAGGTAAAAGTCACCGGGACGGCGGGTGCAAAAATAATCAAAGGAAGCCTTTTTGCTACACCGGGTGGTACTAATTTTCACACAACGGCAGACGCGGTGATCGGCGCAGAAAAAACAGCGGAAATTGCCGTTGAAGCGCAGGTGGCCGGGAACGACGGGAACGTAAAAGAGAACACAATAGTAAAAATCCCCATGAGCATACCAGGCGTTCACGAAGTGACAAACGAAGCCGTGACATACGACGGCTTTGACAAAGAGACGGACGAAGACCTAAAAACAAGGTATTTCTTGAAGGTGCGAACGCCGGCGACCAGCGGGAACAAAAACCACTACAAGCAATGGGCGATGGCCGTAGCAGGTGTAGGGAATGCTAAAGTATTTCCTACATGGAACGGGCAGAATACCGTGAAAGTGGTTATTGTGGACGCGAACAACGGAACGGCCAACGAAGAGCTAATAGAAAGATGCTTTGGGTATATTGAAGAGCAGCGGCCTATTGGTGCAATTGTGACCGTAACGACAGCGCAGCCGAAGACGGTGAATATTTCGGCAAAAATTGATGGCATATTAGACCTGGAAGAGTTGCGAAAAAAAGTGAACCTTTATTTCAAAACATTCGGGTTCGACAGCGGGCATGTCTCCATCGCAAAAATAGGAGCCTATCTAATCTCATGCACAAACGTAAACGACTACGACAACCTAAAGCTAAACGGCACAGAGGAAAACGTAAATCTTGAAGTGGAAGAGCTGCCGGTAATAGGGGAGATCGTAAATGATCCGTAACAAGGAAGTAAATATTTTACGCTACCTGCCGGAATTTGTTGCGAAGGACAAAACCTTTAAAGCGGTTGCCGACATAGAAAGCGCCGAGCACGAAACAATACGAATAGGCATACAAGACCTACTGAACCAGATGTTTGTAGATACGGCAACGTGGGGCCTAACGGCATGGGAGCGAGTGTTTCAGACAAGCCCGCCGCCTAACGCAAACTACGCAGTAAGGCGGTCGATGCTGAAAGCAAAAATGCTTGGACTTGGAACCATGACGCGCAAACAGATGGAAATACTGATAAATCAGTTCGTGGACAACCACGATGCGTACGTTGTGGAAAACGTGAAGCCGGGATGTTTTCAGATCGTGCTGCCGTCGAACGTAACGTGGGTAAGTGCAATGCGGGATGCCGTGCAAGAAATGAAACCGGCGCACTTGGCGTATTGCATTTTATACACGATTTTCGGAGAACTTATTGAAAAAGTCGAAGTGCGGGAGCAATTTAAGGCGGAAATTTCATTCTCAATGCGTGACGAGGTGCAATGGCGAGGAAAGAGGCTGGACGGGAGCTGGACGCTGTGCGACGTATCTAGGTTGGACGCGGCATGGAGCCTAGACGGAAGGCGCAGGCTAGATCATAGAATATCATCGCCGCCGGGAGTTTACTTGGATTCAAACGTAGACAGGCTGGGCGTTCTGAACATAGGACTTGCCGGGATGGTCGAACAAATGACGGCGGCAGTAAAGCTGAACGGGCGGCAGCGGCTGGGCGGGGAATTCTTACTAGGACTCAATGCTGCGCCGCTTGACGATGGCGGCGAACTGGAAATAAGAAGACTGCATCGACTGGACGGAGCATGGCGGCTGGACGGCGGGAACAAGAACATCCTAGACGGTTCTATACCGCTAGACGGAAGAGCGACGCTGTACGCGCGGGGAAATCGGTTGGCGGTGCAAACCTATACGGACAGATTAGACGGCGGCTTGGCGCTGACAGCGATTAAAAAATTAAGCCCAAGCTACTTATTGCATCCAAACTTTACAGAACCGTGGAGGCAAAAGAAACGCTTTCAATCGTAATCACCAGAACCGTAAAAATTTACGAAAGAGCAGAGACTGCATTTTCACTGGGCGGGAATTGGCGCTTAGATGGTGAATTACTGCTTGGGCAAAACGACATAGCGATAGATCGAGGGGGAGAAGTCGAAACGGCCACGGCAAAAAGGCTAGACGGAACATGGGCCATAGATGGAGGCGATGTAAACAGAATGGATGGTACAACGGTGCTAAATGGTGCGCTAAATCTTGATGGGGGAGGAAATAGAATTGAAGTTAAAAGAAACAATGAACAGTTATAAAGGAACGCTGACGCTGCTCATTAGAAAAAACGGGAAAGTTATTGAAGAAATCAAGGAACACAATTTGATTGTTGATAGCGGAAAAGTACGGCTGGCGCAGCTACTCGCCGGGCAAAGTACCGCAGCAATTAAGTACGTGGGGATCGGCAGCGGAGAAGATCAAGCGCTGGCGACGGACACGCAGCTAAAAGATCAACAGCTAATCCCAATTACAGCAACCAGTATCGTGGGGACAACGGCGCACTTCGATTTCTTCATTGGAACCGGAGTGGCCGACGGCGCGATTATTCATGAATTCGGGCTGTTCTGCGCGGATGAAACCATGTTTTCGCACCGCGTCCGCACTGGGAAGATAGAAAAAGAGGCAGACATGGAAATCAAGGGGTACTGGGAAATAGAAATTTAAGGAGGAATCAAAGTGAGTGAAGAAAATCTGAAAGAAACAACAGAGTACACCGCAGGGATTTACCAACTCAAAACCAATGATTTGGCGGAGGGCGGAGAAAATGGCGTACTAAACACGCCGCTTAGGCAACTTGCCAACCGGACGGCGTTCCTAAAAAAGAGAACGGAGGAAGTTGAAGCAAAGATACCGGGAACGGAATCTTTTGAAAGAATCTATCAGCAAATTGCCGGCCTGGACGTGTCGAAAATCGAGAAAAGGACAGACCACCTGGAAAGAATCACAGGGGACCTAATGCTAGTGTTGGACGCGAACCTAATGTACCCGGACGCGGACGCAATTTTGGTAGAAAATTTTGATGACCAGGACAAGGTGGACTTGACGGAAGTGCAGGTAACGTCGGTAATTTCTGGCGATGACAGCATCGACGTTGTTGACTCAACAAACCTGGTAATCGGAGCAAATTATATTTTGACCGACGGGGAAAACCAAGAAGAAGTGCAAATCAAATCAATCAACGTTTCGGGATCAACGCACCGTATTGTATTTGAAATGCCGGTAATTAACCAATATGACGCAAATCGAACCAAAATGCACAGGTCCTCAATTGCGGTTTACAACGGTCGCGCATACGGCGGCGGCAGCATCAAAACAGATACGTACGCGCCGGGAATTGACTGGAAAGGATCGACAACATCGCAGGACGTAACGGCGGCTGGCGCGTTCACAAATGAAAGTGATTATGAATTAACGGGCGTTGTGTTCAGTAATGGCAAAGCGGTACTGGGCGGGCAGGCGGTAGGAATTGTGCTTGTTAAGACAGGCGGCGGCGCTGGAACGTGGGCGCAGGTAAATGCGGAAGGAGATAACTTACAATGACAATAAATTTTGATGCTACGTACCCGTGGGCGGGGATGCAGGCAGTAACGGTTGACGGACAAGCAATGATTTACGTGCCAAAGTTTTACCAGAAGATCGGCACGGCACCAACGGGGAGCCAGCAGGCCGGGAACAAAGGAAAATGGGTAAGCGACAGAAAGCTAAGCGGCTTTACCGTCCATCCCGCGTTTATGAAAGATGGTGTAGAAAAAGCAGGCTTTTACGTGGCGGCGTATGAATGCTGCGTAGACCCCACTAATAGCGCCAAGGCAGGAAGTTTGGTGGGCAAAGCGCCACTGGCAAGCATCGACTTTCCGACAATGAAGGCGCGTTGCGCCGCGAGGAACACAGGAACCGGAGAACAGGCGGGCTGGCATTTGTGGAACATTTACGAGCTAGCAGCCGTACAAACACTGGCGTTAATTGAACTAGGTACGCCGGACGTACAAACAAAAATCGCCGCAGGAAATGTTAACAGCAGCGCGGCGGTAGCAACAGGCAGCACGGCGGCGAAATATCGCGGGATTAGCGAATTGTGGGGCAATGTATGGCATATGGTAGATGGCTTGAAAGGAAACGGGACCACAATTCAAATCTTTGACCGGGAAGGAAAAAACACATATATCAACACCGGAGTTGTAGCAAATACCGGAAGCGGATACACAAAAGAAATGTTCACGAGCACAGGAACGGGATTTGATTTTAACGAGGTTTATGTTCCGTCAACCATTGATAGTACAGCGGCAAACGGAACGTACGGGGATTATTACTGGGTGGCAACGTCGGATTTTGTTTGTTATCACGGCGGCAACTGGGGCCTCGGGGCCATGTGCGGGCTGTTCACGCTGCACTTGAGCTTCGTTTCGGGCTACTCCCTCGCGAAGCTCGGCGGTCGCCTGGCAAAATACGTAGACTGATAACTGAAAACTGAGATTCTGCTGTACCGCGCGGTAGCGCGGTACAGTCTTTTGCGTGGTGAAATCATGGCAATTGAAGGACTAAAATTATTAACAAAAATCGAAGAAGTAGAACGCTATAGCCACGTGGCGGTACAGCAGTTCCCGAAAAGTGAAAAATACGCACTGGCATTGCAAATAAGGGAAACGCTGTCAGAAATTATCCACATAACAATAAGGTGCGCAAAGCGGTACTACAAAAAAACAACATTGCAAGATTTGGACATAGAAATTGAATACCTAAGGACGCTAATAAGAAAAAGCTACGCACTGAAATATATAAATTGCCACAAATACGAGGTTTGGAGTTTTCAAGTAAACGAAATTGGAAAAATAACCGGCGGGTGGCTTAAAAGTGTGACGTAAAACCATTGGGCTAGACTTTATACACGGCGGCAACTGGGACAACGGGGCCATGAACGGGCTGTTCACGCTGAACTTGAACAACGTTTCGGGCAACTCCAACACGAACATCGGCGGTCGCCTGGCAATTTAAGTTTTGCTAGAAGTTTGACTTCTTACGGGAAGCAATCCAATGCGTATAAATTGGGAGTCTAGTCCATCCCAGAAGGGAAAACATAAAAATAAAAGGCGCGCTGTGAGTACGAAGATCATAAAGCGGCACGTCAATAATTAGTAGGGTACATTATGGCAAAAACATACAGCAATTTATTTGAAGAAATAGTAAGCTTCCCCAACCTACTAGCGGCATATTTTGAGGCCCGGCGCGGGAAATTGAATTGTGCGTCAATCATGAAAATTAACAGGAATTATGAAGATGTGATTTTCACATTGCAGAAGGAGCTGAGAGAAAAAACATGGGAGCCAAAACAGTACAGGGAGTTCTTGTGCGTAACAGAAGTGAAACGGAGGATAATAAATGCGCCGGCATTTGAAGACAGAATAGTACACCACGCCATGGCAAAGGTCATAAGGCCGTTATTTGAAAGAAAGTATATTTATGATAGCTACGCGACTATAAAAAACAAAGGCACTCACAAGGCGGTTTATAGAGTGCAGGACTTTTTAAAGCGAGCTGCCAGAAGGGGCGAATCGGTCTATATTTTACAGTGCGATATTTCAAAGTACTACCAGAGCATAGACCACGACGTATTGATCGAGCAAATAGAAAGAACAATTCGCGACAAAGAAGTGGTGGAGCTTTGGAAGAAAATTATTGACGGATTCAGCGATACTGGAAAAGGGGTGCCAATAGGCTCGCTAACATCGCAGCTAGCAGCAAACATATACCTTAACGTATTAGACCACTTCGTAAAAGAGTGTATGCAAATCAAATATTACGTAAGGTACATGGATGATTTCGTGTTGATAGGAAATTCAAAAGAGGAGCTATGGAAGAACCTTGCGGACATAAAGTGGCTAGTGGAAGGACACTTGAAGCTAAAGCTAAACAGGAAAACAAAAATATATCCAGCTTCAAGGGGCGTGGATTTTGCCGGGTACAGAACCTTTACAAGTTATATTTTACCAAGAAAAAGAAACATAAAAGCCGCAAAGAAAAGATTCAAAGACTTAAGCCACAAGTATAAAAACGGGGAAATGGACCTTGAAAGTGTAAGGCAGCGAGTTACGTCGTTTTTGGGCTACGTGAAGCATTGCCAAGCAAAAAGAACAACCATATCAACACTGAAATGGCTAAAACTAAGGAGGAAAATTAAATGGTAAAAACAGGATTGATGAAGACCACGGTTGTAAGCCGAGCAGACACAAGCCAAATGACAACGGCAAATGGCTTTGTGGTGCCAGTGAGCGAGCCAGAGGGAACAGCGGTAAGGTATCTTGTGAAAACAGGAAGCACGTGGAAAAAATATGACACCGCAACAGCGGCTTGGATCGACGCTACCACCCAGACACTAACATCGACCAGCGTACTAAGCGAAGGAAACAAAGCATCGGAGCTGACAGCAGTTCCCTCTGCGAAAATGACGGCGTTCGTAAATACAAATGTAGACTGGGCGATAGCATTCAGCATGAACGAAACAGCCACAACGCCGCCGAGCGCCGAGCCGCCGCAAGTTGCCGGGAAGACGGGAAGCGAAGTGCATGAACAAACCTTCGTATCGGATAGCATCGGCCTGTCAGATACAAACGAGGCCGTGGAAATCTTGTCCGTAAAAATCAACAAAACGGAGTTGGCCGGCGGAACAGTAACGGTAAACGGTTCAATCCAAGGCGAAAACGGATCGTGGAGCGCCTGGCAAGAAATCAACAGCTACGTAACAACGCCGGCGACAAAAGCAAAGGCGATTAAAATGCAAACAATCGCATATGCAGCAACCATCGGAACGTCGGAAGCAAACCTTGCGACCGTGGAAGTTAAGCACAGAACAGACAACGTGGCGGTGTTCGCAGAAGGAAACGGCTATTGCGTAACCAAGACGCTGACGTTGACCCGCGAAATGAGCCGGGCGCATTTAATGGTAAAGCGCCCGGTTGTTCAAGACGCGGAAATCAAAGCGTACCTTTCATTAAGAGCAAAGCCGGTGGAGGTGCTGCAAGAAGTTTTAGGAGTTGGGGACGGCGCGCAGCACACGTACGTATTGAAAAATACAAACAAAATTGCAGGACACACATTTAAGCTGTACTTTGACGGGACTCAGCAAAAGGCCGGCTTTGCATTTTCAAGCACGGACGGCAAAGTAACCTGCACGCCGCCAACGGGAAAATCAGCAACAGTTGACTATGCGTACAATTGGGAAAAAGAAACGTTTGTGCCGATGGTATACGACGCACAGTACGAAGATACGCTGAACACAGATTTGGTAAACGATCAGTTCAACTATGTAGCAACGAATGCAGAGGACCCAAGAGGGGCGGTAGCATCTATTAAGATGGAGCTGGTACAAGGTAAAGGGGATGTGGAAGACGAGGATGTAGGAACCGGAAACGGATACCTGCAATCTGCAATCTTAAAGCACAAAGCAAAAGCGGAAACGCTGGTAATCAAGGTGGACGGCGTGCCGGTGACGAACTTCACGTACAAAGAAGCCGCCAGAACGCTATTTGTAACGGCGGCAGCAGGGAAGAAAATTACTGCCAGCTATTCATGGGTCGCTGACCCGGTTTATATAGATAACTTCACATCAATCTGGAACGAGTAGGAGGAAGAAGAAAAATGGGAATGACGTATGAAAAGAAAAAAACACCAGGCGGAAGCACAAAAGAAAAACTGGATGCTGCATATGAGGCGATAGCAAGCCTGTATGAAGCGAATATTGAGTTGACGGCGAAAGTGGAAACCTTGCTAGCAGCCGCCGCAACGACGGGAGGAACAACAAAATGAAGGTAACGAGTTTTATGGTAAAAATATACGCAGGATTGATTATGAGCGGTTCGCGAACAATGGAAACAATCCCGGAAGCATATCGCGAGGCGGTCGCGGCAGAATTGGCAGCAAAATAAGTAAAAGGCCCTGGCAATTGCCGGGGCCTATCTTTTTAGGTGGAGGTGGAGCATGTCAGAAGATGTGATTGGAAAATTATTTGATGAAATTCGTAAATTAGGCGACCGGTTGGCTAGAGTGGAAACAACATTAAAAATGCAACTGGACGAGTGCAGGAAGCGAGATAACTGGATGGATTCAGTAGATGACAGGTTAGATGCATTAGAGCGCGCCAATTCGACGTGGGACGGTCTAGGAAAGGCGGTGGCTTGGTCGATAACTACTGGAATCGCAGTTTATGCAGCGGTAGTGGTGGCGAAGTGATAAAAAAATTATTCCGCGATTCGTGGGGATTGGTCCGGGATAAGTTGAACCAAGTTTCTTTTCCCATTGGGTCCATGCGCTACATCATCGGCTATGCGGTACTGGTGGCCGGATGCTGCCTGCTTTATGTTGTGGCGTGGTGCATTGATTGGTACACAACGGGCAAGCCAGACATGCAAGAATTGAGGCAGTTTTTGCATGAAATAGCCTCAGCTCCATGGATTGCCCTCTTGGGATTTGTAGCAAGGGTTTTTATTGACAAAGATAAAGACGGAATTCCAGACGAGTTTGAAAATAGTACGCCGCTAGAGAACAAAACAGGCAAATAGCGACGCTCATGGGCGCGATCAGACGCAAGAAACTGCCGAAAAGTACACCACAAAAAGACATGAAAATGGAAAGGATGATATGAAATGAAAAAAGGTATTGATGTATCGGAAAACAATGGGGTAATCGATTGGCAAGCGATTGCTGATGCCGGTATCGAGTTTGTCATGGTTCGCAGCAGCTACGGAAAAACAGGCCGCGATGAAATGTTTCAGAAAAACGTAGACGGCGCTCATGCGGCAGGACTGCAAGTGGGGGCATATCACTATGGATACGCATTAACACCGGACGATGCCGTACTAGAGGCGGAAAACTGCAAAGCGGCAATCGAAGAGGCCGGTGTAGCTTTGGAACTTCCGGTAATTTACGACATGGAGGATGCCGACGGATACAAGGGGAATCACGGCTTTGATTTCAGCGCGGAAAACGTGACGGCGATTTGCAAAGCATTTCTTGACAATATTGGGCTTGATACCGGCGTGTATGCTTCCCTGTCGTGGTTAGAAGACAAGATTGATTGGAAAGGCTTGGGATGCGCGGTTTGGAACGCACAATGGGGAGAAAGCGATGACTTGCAAGGATTCATGTGGCAATACACGGATTCCCTGGTAATTGATGGACGAAACTTCGACGGAAATATTTTGTATTAAGGAGGCGCTCAGATGATCGGCAAACGCGTCCGCGTCCTGCGTGGTGATCATTATGGACAAACGGGCGAGGTTATCAACCTTGCCCAAAATGTAAGGGGCATAAAAGAACCAGTCTATTGCGTTTGGTTCGGAGGTACCGAATCGGCGCTTTTATTCAAACACGAAATGGAGGTAATCGAATGACGGACGAAGAAAAAGCCGCGCTCGCAAAAATTGGCGATACGGCGATTGCTGCAACCGGCTTGCCTAAAGCTAAAATTGCAGCATACGTTGGCATTGCCGTGCTTGTCCTGGCGTTGATCGGCGGCTTGGCTTGGCTCTGGCACAAAAATAGTGCCACCGAAGATGCGCTGCAAAAAGCGGCGGTCATGACGGCGGCGCAGGCGGCCAGCTCCGATTACTGGCAAAATCAGCTCAATATGAGCAAGCAAAATGCCGATGCCGCTGTAGCTGCAGTAAAGGCGGCGCAGTCGGGGAGCCTGGCACCCAGCGTGACGTTCGTGCAGCAAAGCCCGACGGTTGGCCAGGCTGCCGAAACGGTAGCGCAGCGGATCAACTCCAAGGATGCAACGTTGCCAGCTGCAGCTTTGGCCAAGACGGATCGAACTACTGTGGTCCCACAGCAAGTTGCGCAAAAGGATGGTTCTCAGCAATGGCAAGTGGGCGTGTACAAAGTCAACAACTACCGCAACTGGGAGTGGGGCGTTGGTGTTGGTATGCAAGATGGCAAAAAGTATGTACCGATAGAGATCCAGCGCAATTACTCCCGCGATAGAGCTATTTCAGCAGAATACCACGTCGGTGGCGGTGGGGGGTATGAGGTGAAGTACAAGGTTATGACGGACAAATTGTTTTTCTTGTTTTAAACGAAAGCCAGCCTGGGTTATTGCGACCTGGGCTGGATTTTTTTGTTTGTATACATAGCAGAATTTGATTTATGTATTGCATTAATTATTGAAAAATGTTATACTTAAATCAAGATAAAGAACAGCGCAGAGGCAACAAGGCCCCGGCTGCGAAGGAGCGAATTAAAATGGCAAACTTCAAAATCACCAACGCGGAAATTCAAGATGAAGAAGGTCGCATGATTACGTTCGATATCGAAACCGAGCTTGGGAAAGTAGAATTTGCCGGAGAGCATATCAACGAAAATAAAACGGTAGAACGCATCGACAGCAACTTAAAGCACAATCTCTCAAGCAAATTCGACGGGCTGTTTGAAGAAGATATCCCGTGGGGAGAAATCATGGATTCTCTTGACGAAATCTTAGAAACAATCAACTAAACGCAGAGTGACAGCCCTTCGGGGCTGGTAATGCGGCTAAGAGTGGTCACAAGCCCACCGCAAACAAAGGAGGCATATAGCATGAGCGAACATGGTGGAAAACGAAAAGGTGCAGGTAGACCGGCAACAGGAGCTATGCCCACGCGAGCTATCCGCATGACTGATGAAGAACATGCGAAAGTGAAGGAGTTTTTAAAGTGCCACCGCGAGGGCGGCAGGGTGTTCAACGTTTGGCTTGTCGATGCCAATGATACAATTATTAAAGAGGCAACTCTAATGGGAAACAAACAAGATTGTATTAATCGTTTTGTTGATTTCCACGGATGCAAAGACCGAGTTTGCGACGAAAACAGTGAGATAGTTGTCGAAAGTCTTGATTCTTCAGATGCCCTCGAAAGAATCAAAAACAAAGATAAATACGCTAATCGGGAAAGAATCGCTATTAGATTTTCGCATTGGTCAGACTTCTTGAGTTGGTAAGAAGAAAGCCCCCGTCCTGACGGATGGGGGTGTTTTTTTTACTTCCTAAAAATCCCTATATATAATGAAGAGAGCCAGCCTGGCTTTTTTATTGCTTAACATGAGAAACATCTGTATAATGATGCTATCGAGCAACATGCCTCTCGAAGTATAAATCGTTTGTCTTTTGGTTGGGTACGGTTCGCCTCCACCACTCAAAAGACAAACGCAATTTAATAACGTAATCATCTTTAGAGACAACGACGCGATCCACAAAAGTCTCAATAATGGCCCGGATTTGTTCCGGGCTTTTTTCTTTTTCAGCAAAGGATTGGAGAACGGCAATGACCTGCGATTCGTCGAGAATCGAACCTGCGGCATTGGCAATCTGCTTAATGCGAATTTCAGCGTCAGCTATGCGGGCCTTGTTTTCAGCGATGCGCTGCCGAATGATATCGTCAACTTGACCACCTTCAGCAAGGTCGAGCAGATTTTCGATTTTGCGCACCGCGTCCGTACGCTGCTTTTCCAAAAGCTTTTTCTCTACGTTGTGGCCGGCGGTCATAGCGTCAATGCGTTTTTTTATTTCTGCGGCAATCAGCGGCAGCATTTCTGGCGAAAAAAGCTGCTCGTCGATATATTGCAAGACTGCTTCCTCAAGCCATTCTTTTTTTATGCGGGTACCTTTGCAACAAGTCATTTTATTGTTATTGCCGCAGCGGTAGTAGGAATATCTAACGCCTTTCGAAATCAAGGTACCGCCAACCATCTTAGAACCGCAATTCGCACATACTACAGTGCCGGTGAGGTAGTAAGCCTCTTTGGCCTTGTGAGTACCAGGGGAATGCTTATCCTGTTCCGCCCGCGCGCGAACTTTATCCCACAACTCTTGCGAGACAATAGCAGGGATGCCGCCGGGAATCTCAATCATATCGTCATTTTGCTTGTGGTTGTTTCGAGCGCCGCGCGCCCGCCCGCCGGCCACACGGCCAAAGGTATAAATTCCAATATATTTTTTATTGCGCAACAGGTCGTGCAAACTGTTTTTTCCGAACTGCCCGCCGCGTTTAGTGCGGTAGCCTTTTTCGCCAAGTTCGGTTAGAATCTGGCCGTAACCAAAGCCGGCGGCGCGGCGATCGAAGATTAGGCGTACGACAACAGCCTCCTCTTCATTGACAACATACTTTCCTTCCGGGCCTACGTTGTAGCCAAGGGGCGGGATGCCGCCGTTGTGCCGAGCCTGGTAGGCATTTTCACGCATTCCCTTAAGAGCCTCTTTGGCAAGGTTGCGGCTATAAAAAGCGGCCATACTTACCATGACTCCCTCCATCATCTGACCTTCCGGGCTATCGTCTATGTTTTGTGCGGCGTATTCATAGTGCACGCCGTATTTTTGCAGATGGGCCTTGTGGAAATAGTAATCATATTCGTTGCGCGCGTTGCGGTCGATTTTGTGGAAGACTACGATTTCAAAAAGACCGGCCCTTGCATCACTAACAAGCTGCTGAAAGGCGGGCCGGTTGTCGTTGGTGCCAGTGAGCGCTTCGTCGCAGTATTCTTGTACAATTGTATATCCTTTGCGCTTGCAATATTCGCGAGCCGCCCGTAGCTGCGCAGTGATCGACTCTTCTCGTTGATTGTTGGAAGAATAGCGGGCATAAACTGCGACTCGAATAATGGCGCTAGCAATAGTATTTATCATAATAAACCAGTCCTTTACTTAAAAATAAAAGGCTGATTGTGATATACTATAAAAGGATGAAAGTATATCACCTAGCCTTTGGGCGAAGCCTCACTGTTGGCGCAGTGGGGCTTTTTTCTTTTTTGAAACAAATAATAATTACCTCATAGATCGAAGCGACGGGTGCATGTAACGATCATTGACAGACTGAGAAATATCAACGTTGCCGATTTTGTCCCAGTGAATTTGACTGGCGGCTTTATTATCTAAGCCAACAGCGTAGATGCCATCGCTGCTTTCCTTACCGGTTTTTGTATCTGCGAACTTGGCATTGAAAATAATCTTACAGTTGTTAATTTTGATCGGAAGTTTAGCCGCGTATATTTCCTTAAAAACATATTTGGCCGAATTATCGAAATCGCTAAGAGTGGATTCTTTGTTATAACCGACTTTAGCATTAAGGTTAACGACAACATAGTTGGTATCATCAACGCCGGAATTGATTTCAACGCTTTGCAGCGTGCAAAGCATACTGGGGAAAGCAGAAAGACCTTTCTTTACGCTATCGCCAAGAATATCTTCATTGCGCTTTGTAGCCGGAACCGGGATTTCTTTTGGGGCTTGGCTGGCAGATGCGTTTAGCGCAATGGGCGGAGGAGCGGGCTTTGAAGGTGAAGCAATATTTGAAATTACGGCTGCAAGAAAAATGAAGCTGATAACAAGTTTTACTTTCGAATTCCACGAACCGTATCGCCACATTAAAAATAAGCCGACAGGAAAGAAGACAAATAACATCACGACAACGAACCATGATTGATGATAAAAAGGTAGCCCATTTTTCATTATTGAATTCCCCCATCTAGCGCCCGGAAGGGCGTTTTTTTATGCCTTTTTAGTGCGTCCACTTGTGCCAGTGGAGGCTAAAGACGTTATCCCCTTTTTCTCCGCCTCAAACTCAATGGCGATGAGTTCTTGGCGCTTTTTTAATTCAAGTTCCTCGTCAGAGACGTTGTCGAGCAGGGTGACGCTGGGGGCGGCGGGGCTTGTTTCTTGCAGCGAATCGACAAACATAAAAAATGACTGTGCAACCATTTCGCGCTTCTGTTCATCCATACGAAGGAAAGCATTCATGATCCGTTGTTGCGACGGACTCATATTGTACTCATGGGCCAACTTTCCCAAAAGAGCGTCATCGGTTTCAACAAACATATCACCGCTGCCAGTGCGAAGCCAAGTTTCATTAATATTGCATTTAGCACAAAGCAACTGAATAAAAGTATCAGACGGAACAACACGACCTAGTTCATAGCTTGCGATTGCGGCGCGCGTTGTCCCAAGAAATGCAGCAAATTTATCTTGGGTGTAGTTTTGAGTATACTTGCGTACCTCTCTTAATCTTTCATTCACAATATCACCTCCTCACAAAAAGAGAGTAACATATAAAAATGTTTCTGTAAACACAAAAA
>NZ_JAQUZF010000015.1:0-6471 GCF_028691475.1 Anaeromusa sp. | reverse complement strand
AATTATAAATGGTAATATGTGCTTGTAGAAACACAACCGAAGAAAGGAGGCGAGAAAATGGAGCCTACAAAAAAAGCAGCCACCGCCGAAGCAGTGGCCTTGCAAGAAGAAATCAATCTAGAATTTGCAGAAATGACCTTGCAACAAATAAAGACACTGAAAGCCAGGGGACTTGCGGACCCATTGACCATGAAAGAAATAAGAAAAAACGTGGCCTTTTTAAACAAATGGAAAAGCAATGAAACTAAAGTAGAACAAAAAATAATGGGAAAATTAGCCAAAGAAACGCAAAGAATCAGCGAGAAGATGTAGGGCCAAAACAAAAACGGGAGGGCTAACAATGTCGAACAAAATGATTTTTGACAATGCCGGGAAGCCAAGCATGATGGTACGTATCCCTAAATTCAAGGTATCAGATGTTATTGCAGGAGGGCGGGAAGAAACTCACCCGGCTTTCATTGTAGATGGACGCGAAGTGCCGGAAATTTATATTGGAAAATACCAAAGCGTAATCGTAAACGGATTAGCATATAGTCTCGCTTTTCAGCAGCCGACCGTAAATGCGACTTTTAACGACATGGTGCAAGCGAGTGAAGCAAAAGGCGATGGCTGGCATTTAATGACCAATGCGGAGCGGGCCGCAATCGCCTTGTGGTCAATGAAAAACGGTACATTGCCACACGGAAACAATAATTTTGGTTCTGATTATCAGCACGCAGACGAATCGGGAATTTGCTTTGACGGTCGCAAGGTACTGACGGGGAGCGGTCCGGCAACCTGGTCGCACGACCATACGCCGGAAGGAATCTTTGACATGAACGGCAACGTTTTTGAATGGCTTGGCGGCTTGCGTCTGCATAACGGGGAAATTCAAATCATTCCAGACAACAACGCGGCGAAACACATAGACCAGTCGGAGACGAGCGGCGAGTGGAAACCAATTATGGTAGGAAAAAATAAGATAAATATTTCCGAAACTGCGAGCGGATTAAAGTTGACTACGGAAGAGGCAGAAGGAGACTGGAACGGGTGTCGGTTTGCGAGGCTAGAGACTGATATAGAAATACCGGACATATTAAAGGAACTTGCACTGTATCCGAGCGGTGATGAAAAAATTAAAGATTATTTTTGGGCAGGTGTAGACGGAATTCGCTATCCGATTTACGGCGGCAGCTGGGGCTACGGGGCCATGGGCGGGCTGTTCACGCTGGCCTTGCCCGACGTTTCGGGCACCTCCAGCGCGGGCATCGGCGGTCGCCTGGCATATTGCCACGTGTAATCTGTGGACTGAAAACAGGTATCTGCTTGGGCGGGCGATAGTCCGCCGCTACAAAAAAATGTCGAAACGCCCACGCACGGGCGTTGGCGGGAAACGGCCTACCCGTCCTGATGAGACAGGCCAAAGGAAGGAGCGTCAACATGGAAGACATGGAAAAAAAGGAAATGGAACTTAGGGCCATCTTCGAGAAATTGAAAAAAGTTCCTGCGGACAAACTGGACTACGCAGCCGGAGTTGTTGACGGTTTATCCATCGCCTACGACAGCATGTTCGGGGTAACGGGAAAGACGGCATAGGGCGGGGCAATTTTGTCCCGCCTCTAAAAGAGGGGTGGAAAATGGTAGAAATCAGAATTTGCAGGCATACCGGCAAAGAACTGTCAGTCCGAGGTAGCGACGAGCCAACAGACCAGCCGCCCGTAAAGCTAGCAGAGATCGTGGCGGCGTGGGCAGTGAATACTGGACAAATAAAGCCAAGGAAAAACAGGAACACAATAAACAAAGAGGAGGCGCAAGGGGCATGACCTTTGAACAGGCAGTAACGCTGTTTGAGTTAGCGGCGGCAGAAATGAAAAACCAAGGGGCTTTAGGGTTTCGGGATTTATCGGACGAAAGGATTGAAATACACGTCGGGCCGGATGCGGTGTTCGAAGCAATACCGGGAACGGCGCAAAGCGACGGTAAAACCGATAATTATGAGCATGTAAGAAAAACAGCCGGGAAATTTGTGTACCTGCACTTGTACCGCAGACCAGAAGACCAAGAAGCCCATGAAGAGAATGATTGCACGGAATAGGAAAGCTGTACCGCGCGCACCGGAGCCGCCGCCAATGCTTTACCACAATCGACTGTGCGCAGTGTGCGGCAAAGAGGTAATTCACGGCGTAACATGCCGGAAAAACACAGGCGTTGTTTGCATGGACCACTGCTGCGAATGCAAATACATGGAAAGAACGTCTTGGCACTGCAACTTTTCAATAAAAAACGGAATGGAAAAACTTAGAAATGAATTTAAACAAAGGATGCTGTAAAAGAAAAAGGCGGTTTCTACAAGAGAAACCGCCCATGAGTAAAAACCATATAAAGCAAAAAACAGCAGTGTTGGTAGCGCTGCTGTTTTTATAGGCTGACGAAAATATTTACAACAATATTATACCAAAATGTCAGCCGAAAACAAAGAGGTTTAGGGCCTCTTTTCCCCTTGATAAAGCAATTAATAACTCGAACAAGAGCATGGTATTTTTATACGGATCGGAAGGGCTGACGAGATGGCGTATATGAGAAAGACCAGAGCAACAATAGACCGTAGAATCATAGAAAAAGATTTGTATTATACATACCGCACGGTGCCAGAGGGGAAAGAAGGGAGAAAAAGAGCCAAGAAAGTAAAGCAAACACCAGAGCAGCAGAAAGAGACAAACCGCCGCCATGCTGCTGCCAGACTGGCGCTAAAGATAGCAAACAACTTCCGGGCGGGGGATTGGTACTTGACGATGACCATAAGCGGAGAAGTACCGGAAAAGGAAAGCATAAAGAAGTCAGTGGACAACTTCTTGGTGAACCTGCGCCGGTACTACAAACGAAAAGGGGACGAATTGAAATACATAGCGGTGCTGGAAAACATGACGGGAAGGGGCAGGCCGCACAGCCATTTACTTATAAATTCCCTAACGGCGGAAGACATGGAGGCCATAAAGAAATACTGGACTCTTGGGCGGGTGAGAGTGGAGCTGTTCGGCGGAGACGTGGATGATTGCAACAACTTAGCGGCCTATTTCAAGAAAGAAGACGTGGACGAGCATTCGGGACGCATCAGAACCAGCGCAAACCTAGTAGAGCCTATCGAAAAGAAAGAGAAGGTGACGCGGTCAGAATGCTATAGCAGCAGAATCGTACCGCCTAAAGGCTATCACGTGCATAAGCGCTTGACATACAAAGGGTACACAAAAGACGGGTACCCATACCAACACATAGTGTTTGTTAGAGATTAAACAAGGAGGGCCAAGCATGACGAATGAAATGTTTCGCGTTGAAACCAAGAAAGTAGCAAAACAGGCGGGCGGGTTAGGCGAGTTCATGATGATGGAATGCCAGTCGGGGAAGTTGCTCATTACGGGGCAATTCGTACTGAGCCTTTCGGAAGACCAATTTTTCTCTGTGCGCTGCAAACTGGAAGTGCCACGACTGGACACATGGTACATGCAGACAAAAGACGGCCTGGTAATGTCCGAGCGTAGCCCAGGACTAGAGGAATGGGAAGCACGATACAACGAGTGGATAAATGAAGCGGATTCAAGAAAGATGCTTACGTACACGCGGATCGAGATTTCCGGTTGCTACCTGTATACGGACGGGTTTTCCTATACTGCCATTAAAAAAGAGCGACTGGAAATGCTGCAAAGCACGGAATGTATCGCAAGAGCTGGGAAAATGCTTGTTGTTGATGGCGTGCACGTGCTCGCGCCAATAAAAGAAGACGTATGGAAAAACAATGATTGGCTACACAGACTGCCGGGAATGGAAATTGAAAGAGAGGCGTATGAGGAAAAATGAAAATCATAAGCATCGCAAACCTAAAAGGCGGCGTGGGGAAATCAACGACGGCGATCAACATGGCGTATATTTTAAACAGAAAGGGAAAGCGGGTACTGATTGTAGACAATGATATTCAAAGCAACGTGTCTACATTTTTCAACCGCAAGGGCCTGCGGCCTGGCATAGCCGAAGTATTCCAGTCGGGCGGGGACAAGGGGATTTTGCGGGAGGCCATCAAAGAAACGCAGTATCAAAACTTAAGCATCCTTCCGTCGGCTATGGATTTGGCGGCGGCAAATATTGAAATGTCAAAAAGCGGCGAAGTACTAATTCTAAGAGACTGCCTGCGGGGGCTGGAAGCGGACTTTGACTATGTAATTATCGACAACGCGCCAAATATGACAGCCAACGTTATCAATGCAATCATTGCATCAGATGATGTTATCGTACCAACGGAAATAGATTGTTTCGGCCTGGACGGCCTGGACGAAATTAGGAAGCAAGTGCGGATAGCGCGAGAAAGCGGCTTAAACAACAACATAAACATTGCGGGGGTGCTTATCACAAAATACAACAGCCGCGCAAAAGTAGACAAAGAAGGAGCGCGCCAACTGCGCCAAGACCCGGAAAACAAGATATTCGAAAACATGATTCACTTAACCGTAAAAGTAAAAGAGTCTACTTTTTTGCAAATACCTATCGTGGAACACGCCAAGCGGAACAGAGCAGCGCTGGACTATATGGGATTTGTCGAGGAATACTTGCAAAGGGAGGAAAAATAAGATGGCTTTTGACATGCTGGCGGCAATGGGTAAGAGGGCGGCGGCGGTTGCGCCGTCCATCGTGATGATCGACATTGAAAACCTGGTGCCGAACGAAAAGAACTTTTACCGCGTCACGGGAGACGAAGGAATAGAAAAGCAGAATGAGCAGCTAAAGGCGACAATTGAAATGTACGGCGTAGAGCAGCCGCTTATCGTAAAAGCCGTGGAGGGCGGGAAATACAGCATCATCGCAGGGGAGCGCCGCTATCTGGCGTGCAGGCGGCTGACGGACGAAGGAAAAGAGAATTACAAGATGGTGCCATGCATCGTCAAAAAGTCCCAAAGCACAGAAGACGAGCAAATTGAACTGATTATCACCAACCACCACAGAGACAAAGACCTTGCAGAGAAAATAGAGGAAGTGCGCCAACTATCGGAGCTGTTGCAGAAAAAGAAAGACCGGGGCGAGAAAATACCGGGGAGGCTACAAGATACCATTGCCGAATGCTTAAATATTTCAAAGTCAGAAGTAGGGCGGTTGCAGCAGATCGAAAAGAACCTAGAGCCGGAGCTGAAAGAAGCCATTAAAAAGAAAGAACTTGCCATGACACCGGCAGTGGAACTATCAAAACTATCACCGGCGGACCAAAAAGCCGTATACGAGAAAACGGGCGGGAAGGTAACGGCGAAAGAGCTAAAGCGGTACCAGCAGCAGGAAGCGCCGGCGGAACCAGCAGAACCGGAAAACATGAGCATAGACGGTTTTGAGCAAAAGAAGGGAGCGGAAACGCAAGAAGTAAAATTCGAAGCCGACGAATACGGGCGGCTAGACTGGCGCGACGTTCAAAGCTACGAAGAATATGATGAAATTATTGACATAAGAGACAGCCGGTTATTTAAAGAGGGCTTTAGGATATATGTAGTACACGACAAAGAAGACAAACTATGGAGATCGACGGCGGCGCGAGGATTCATTGAGGCCGGGGCGGGAAGATGGCCGCAAAGAGACAAAGCGGAGCCGAAGGACAGCCGGAGGCACCCGGCGTTTAACACGAGAAACGAAGCCTTTCAACATGCAGTGAACAGTATGTTCTATTTCGCAGATACTGAACAAATTGCCGTATTAAACGAACTTGGCTACGAAAAGAAAGAAAAAACGGAACTAAAAACAAATGCGGAAACCATTCAAGCGGCTATGACCGTATACGCGCTTTTAGAAAGAGAACTTGGAAAACAAGAGCAAGTATTGCGGGCTATGCAGATGAAAGGAAACCAACAAAAAGGAAAAGAGCTAGAGGCGCTCGTGGCATACATTAAAGAAAGTATGTTGCCAAAAGTGCAGAGCGACTTAAACGAAATGAAATGTACCCAAGTTGGGTACGGGCGGGATTAGGAGGAGCAGCATAAAAGGGGCGTGAGTTGAAATGAAGGAAGACGGCAGCGCGCTGGGGGCGGAACACTACCAGAACCGCATACAGACAATAGAAACCATACAAGCGGCCATGACGGGCGAAAAGTTTCAAGGATACCTGCAAGGGAATATCATGAAGTACGCGGCGCGACTGGGAAAGAAAGGACCAGCGCTTACCGACGCAAGAAAGATTAAGCAATTTGCGATATGGTTAGTAGAGGCGCTAGAAGGGAAGGTAATTGATCCACAAAAAGACATGCAAGGGGAGTTTCATTATGGAAACGAAAAAGACTAGCCCCAAGTGGGTAGAGATTGAATACGGAGAGATAAGAAAGATTAGAGACGAGCTGGAAGCCGCCGCAGTACGAGCGGGGGAACTTGAAGAAGAAAATAAAATCAAACGGGAGCTGATAACGGAAATAAAGCAGGAGCGAGACGCGGCGCGCGAGCATCTTGGAAAATCCATCGCAAGGGAAGAGCAGA
>NZ_JAQUZF010000014.1:0-36863 GCF_028691475.1 Anaeromusa sp. | reverse complement strand
TCTTCATAGTGA
This sequence comes from Anaeromusa sp., assembly GCF_028691475.1. Taxonomy (NCBI): domain Bacteria; kingdom Bacillati; phylum Bacillota; class Negativicutes; order Selenomonadales; family Sporomusaceae; genus Anaeromusa; species Anaeromusa sp. Next base: position 36,851 of record NZ_JAQUZF010000014.1, on the reverse strand, counting down.
GACGCCTCCTCAATACATTTACTTGTGCCTATCTTGTCGGGTCAGCACATTGTTATTGTATTGCCGGGCGTTTCTTTTTTCAAAGACCGTTTTTAGATATTACAGGAATGCTCTGTGTTACGTCATTATCATTTCCCAACATTGAAAGAAGGCGGCCGAAGCCGCCATTCTTTTTAGTACGTATAGCTTCCGCCCACATAGGTCTTGCCTGCATAATGCCCGGCATCCAGCCGAAAATCAGGTCCTACGGAAACGCGAACCCCAGCGCTCCACTGTCGTCCGTCTTGCTCCAAAAACAACTTAGTCTGCGGCAGCAAGGGCGCTTCTAGAGCGCCAAACAAACCATGATACCGTCCATTGCCAACACCAGCATGCAGACGCAAACCGAAAGGCAAGCCTTTACTGGCAACAGCGTATGTCGTCCGTTGCGCTTGCGCACCAACATCTTCCACGCCGACAGCAATGCCTGGACGCAAAATCTGCTCTTGCGCCAAGGCCCATTTTACATTCCATCTCACTGCAGCGCCTTGTTCCCCCGCAGTGCGGTGCAAAGCGCCAACTTCCAAAGCCTGCCCCAAGCCGAAAACAACTACCTCGTTCTTTTCTCCTGGCCGATTGTACCGGCCAATACTAAAGCTGTGAGCCGGTAGTACATCTGCGCTGACTACATTAGCCAAGCCCGTGCTTCCCTGTAGTGTCGGCGCCGCCTCGGCTTTACTAAAAGCAAACACGGCTAATACAGCTAGACAGGTCCATATTATGCGACGCTGGCTGCTCATACTTTGGACTCACCTAGCGACAGCTGCTTTAGCTGCGTTTCCAGTTCCCGCACACGTTTCAACAGTTCAGGAACTTTAGTAACTGCCGCTTCATTTTTCAGCCAGTCTTTGTACGGACGCGCCGGAAAGCCGCCGCAAAAGGAATTGCTGGCAATATTGCCAATTGGCGCGGAACGCGCTGCAAAAACGCAATTATCACCAATAACAAGGTGACCTGCGCTGCCGGATTGGCCGGCGAAAGTAACCCGGTTGCCGATTTTCGTGCTGCCGGCGATACCAGTCTGAGCCACAAAAAAACAATGCTCTCCGACTTCCACGTTATGCCCTAAGTGCACTAAGTTATCAATTTTCGTACCGCGGCGCACAACGGTCCAACCTGTTGTCGCCCGATCCAGGCAGGTATTAGCGCCGATTTCCACATCGTCTTCAATACGTACGCCGCCTACTTGCGGCACTTTGCGATGACTGCCGTCTACGGTCACAAAGCCAAAGCCGTCACTGCCAATAACAGCGCCGCTATGCACAATAACCCGATCTCCCAACTCACAGCCTTCGCGAACTGTTACATTGGGGTAAAGAATGCAATCATTTCCCACTCGACTACCAACACCGACATAGCTATGAGGATACACGATCGTATTAGCACCTATAGAAACGCCGGAATCAATGACCGCGCAAGGCATGATGGCCACATTATCACCCAATACTACATCTTCCGCCACGATCGCCGCAGGGTGTACACCCCGCTCAACCACTGGCCTCGGCGAGAAAATCTCCAGCAGAATCGCAAAGGCAGCGCGCGGATTGTCCACCCGCACCGCAACTTTTGGAAAATCAGTAGCAACATCCTTCGCCACCAGGACAGCTCCTGCGCGGCTGGCTGCCGCCTTTTCCAAGTGTGGCGCTACGGCAAAGGTAATATCCTCCGGCCCCGCCTCTTCAATATTCGTCACCGTGTTAATCGGCAACGCCGCATGGGACACGTCAATGACCCCAGATACCAATTTCGCAATTTCACCTAACGTTTTCATTCGTCCGCCGCCTCCTTTACTGGAGGCGTTTGAGCACTTCGTCGGTGACGTCAACGCCGCCTTGGGCTACTTCCCGCTTGTACAAAATAACCGTCAATTTCTTTTCTTGAGCAATTTGCTCCAGCGTCTTTTTCAAATCGCTTTCAAACTGTTCGCCAACTTGTTTCTGCAATTGACGATATTCTCCTGCTAAAGCCTGCTGCTTCTGCTGCGCTTCCGCTTGATCGCCGCTTTGCTCTTTCTGCATTTTTTCCATAATTTCTTTTTCTTTGGCGTCCAATTGATCCTGCAAGGTTTTGACTTTAGGACTTTCTTTAACTACTTTCTCCATATCCACAAAACCAACTGTCGGCTGGCTGCTGCAGCCGCCAACTAAAAGAACTGCAAAGCACAGCGCCAAAACCAGTGCAATCGTACGTTTTTTTTGCATCATGTCCATCATACTCCTCGTCACTCTAAAATAGACAGCATCCGTTCTCACGGATGCTGTAATGCTTGTGCTACCCATTCCGTAATATCTACCGCCTGCATGACTGCAATCGGTTTTCTTAAGACAATATCCACACCGCGCGCACTAGCGATGCGACCAGCCCGATCCTGCACTTCCTCTTGAATCAGGCGTTGCAGCTCTCGCCATTCCAGTTCTTGCTGCTGCAACTTTTCTTCCAATTCGCGGATTCGTTCTAGACTCAGATTTTCCGGCGTTATCTTTGATATGCTTGGGGACTCCACTTTCACCACGGGTGTTGGTCTAATAACAGTTTGCTCTTGCCGAATCGCTTCCCGCAATGGCGCCAGCGCCGCCGCAAAGCGTTGCGCTAGCTCCGCTTCTTTTTGAGCCAGCCGTCGCTGCTGCAATTGCTGCACCTGCGTCAACTGCAAGCGAAGCGCTTCCGCCTCTTGCGGCTGCAAAGATACAATACGAAGTTTTAATTGCAGTGAAACCACTTCCGGGTCCAATTCACGATGTACGTCTTCCCCGTACGCCTTCATTTCTTGATCCAGTTCTTTCCGCAGGCTTTTGGCCCGTTCTTGAAGCTGTTGCTGCAAAGCCACCTCTTGTAATGACTGTGTTGCCTGTGCTACAGCCGGCATGGCCGGCATAGCAAGAGTCTGCACGTCGTGCGCCGCTTGCAGCACCAAAGACTGCTTCAGCCACTCCAGCTTCTGTCTTCCAGCCAGCCACGCCGTCTTTTTGCTTTGCCATTCCAGATACTTGGGGTGCGCCTTCATTACTTTTTCTTCGTCCAATACCGCCCAAACCGTCGCCTTTGCTTGTTCGGAAGCCGGTTGGTTTCCGCAGGCGCTCACTGCCACCGCAAGCAGGATTAGAAATACCAATAGAATTCCTCGTTGCTGTCGGCTTTGTTTGGACATCATTCAGTTCCTCCAGTTGGACTTTTCATAGTAAGGAAGGACCGAGTCGAACAAAGGATCGGCTCGGCCTGTAAGTATTATTTGAATTTTTTGATAACCTCGTCGGTAATATCTTGTCCACCGTAAACGACATTGCCTTTGTCAATGACAATGGCCAGCCCTTTAGCATCGGCCACAGCCTTAACCGCTGCGGTCACTTTGTCGTTGACGCTTCCCAAAAGGGAGGCTTTTTTCAATTGCAGCCGTTCTTGGATCTGCATGTAGTAATCTTGCTTTTCTTTGTCGTTCATGGTAGCCGCTTTGGCGTCAAAATCTTTTTTAGCCAGTGCCACTTCGTCTTCAAAGGACTTTTGCGCTACCGTATAGTCCGGATGCTGCGATACGAGCATATCATAATTGACAACTCCTACGCTGCCGGAGCCAGCTGCTGCTGCATGGCTTACGCTGCCGGACTGCGACATCGCAATGCCCACCACGCTGAGTACAAAGAAGGCTACAATAGCCAGGGAAATCATGCGAATCTGACGTTTTTCTAATTTCATCATTTTTAAGTTTCTCCTCTCTTAGTTGGAACTCATTTTTCATTATACCAGGGCCTCTGCCGCCTTTCAAGAAAAGAAGATAGGGGATACGGGACAATTTAACAAGAGTAGAGGGAGTAAAAGGAGGGCACGATGAAGATAAGAACAAGATTTGAACAGGAGTCACGAGAGAATCTGAGGATTCGCATGAGGGTTGCGAGGATATGATTTTTTAACAAATCGAATCCCTCCGCCGCTGTGCGGTACTGCCTTAAAAGGTTGCGATTAAACGCAGCCAGCGTTCTTCGTTAGTAAAAACGTATTCGGCGCTTAAGAACTCATGCAGCCGATAGCGCACTCCCAGCTCGCTGGCGTGCTTATCTTCATACCGCTCCAGGCGCAAGCTCCACGGCCCACCCAATTGCTGACGCATCCAAATAATCTTCTCACCATCACGAAACTGATACTTTACTCCCGCTTCCGTCTGTGAAGACACTTGCCACCCCAAGCCAGAATACCAGCGATTCTTTACGTCATTGGGGAAAAAATCCCCTTCCACAAAAAGCTCGCTTTGCGGCATCGCTTTCCAGCCGGCATGAAGCCGCACTCGCGTCGCTTCGTTTTTCTTACCCATATCCAAATAGCCTTCGGCAAACATGCGATAATAACGACTTTCCGCATCCAATACTACTTCAGTTACCGGGCCGGCTCGCACTTCCACCAAGCGCATCTGCAAACCCAGCTGTTTTACCCATGAATGGGCTGCCGCCTTAGTTAACAATTGATCCGCAAGTACTTTCTCCTGACGCGCCACAAAGGCAACAGGCAGTTGCAGCCAGCCTTGCCCTTCCTGCTCTAAGTCTTTTTGCACATTATAAAGCAATACATTGGGCAAACTGCGCGATCGCAAGGTGACCTTCAAGGCTTGCACCAGCGGAGCTTGCGGCGTCATGGTCAGCTTGGCCTGTGTCTTTTTAGCAACTGCAACTTCCACTTCCGGCCGAAACTCCGGCAATTGATCAGTAAACCACTCTCTGACTACCGTACGCGCCAGACCAGTCCCCCAGTCCGCCGCGTCTACTGGCATTCCCAGCAAAACTTCATCTAAGATGTTTTTTAGCGTTTCTAGCTTAGCATCCAATTCTGCACGTCCTTGCGGAGGAAAAGACTTTTCCTCCACAACCAAGGTCGTATGCTCCACCACATCTCCCCAAGGACTTAAACGCAAAAAGATCTGCGTTTCTTCGCCCACGGAAATGGAAGCCCTTTCCACAGAATATCCTATTAAAATACGGTCAAATACCTCTCGTACCATACGCTCATACACTGCTTGCTTGGGTTCAATCACAGTTACCGGCCGCCCCAACAATACCTGCTCCGCTACCGCATGAACACTAGCTTGAATACGCAAAGCCAACTTTCGTGGCAACGGCTGCCCTTTATCATCGCTGATATTGACGGCTACTTTGGAAATGATAGGCTCCGCAGCCGACGCCGGGATGGTTCCCAAGCATTGTACCAGCAAGCACATTCCCAAACACAAGCCCAGCAGCCAGCGATTCATCAGAACTGGCCGCCAAAACTAAAGTGAAATCTCCCGCTTTCATCGCCTTTACCATAATCCAAACGAATCGCTCCCAAAGGCGTATTCATGCGTACCCCAACGCCAAAGCTCTTTTTCCAGGAATTATCACCACCGATACCAGACCAGGCTCGTCCTGCATCACTGAAAACTATACCATATACCTTTTTAGCCACGGGGAACCGGTACTCCAGAGTTGTCGCCCACATCTTGTTTCCCTTAAATTGATCATCCAAATACCCTCTTAACGAATCAGAACCACCTAGCGAAAAGCGTTGGCTGTCCGGCAATTCCCCATTGGCCCAGCCTGCCATCCCCCGGAAAGCCAACACATGATCACGTCCAACTTTACGGTATGTTCGCAGCTCTGTACTATACTTTTTAAATGAAAAGTCTCCTCCCAAACCGGCAAATTCACTAGAAACAGAGAATCGACGCCCTTCGGTTGCATTAAAAATATTATCGCGATTATCAAAGACTCGCTGCAGCGTCACGCTGTTCGTCGTCCCGTAGTTGCGTCCCAAGTAAGCTGAATTAAACTCAGGATTATAATGTTCTGTCCCAGGAGAAGCCTGGTAATCTACTGGGCCTTCCTCATAGCCCATATACGTGTCAGTCCGATGCTTTAAGGTAATATATTTCCTCACGAATTCCCCTTCGGGGCGCCCGAGAGTCACTTCTACGCCCTTACGCCTCTTATCATACGTAGAACGTTCTGTGTCAGTATTGTCATAGTAATCTGTGTATTCATTGGTCATATCATACACGCTGAAGCTAAGAGATGTTTCTTTGTCATCTACCCACGGGCGAGTATAACTAAATTCGTAATTACGATTTTTTCGGTTCGTGTTGCGGGCCCCTTTGCCACCAAGTTCCCAGTGAACCTTGATTTTATCACCAGTGCCGCGGAAATTGTTATCTCCTACTTCTAGAATACCAATGGTTCCGTCGGTTTTGCTGTAGCCAGCGCCAATGGTAAAGACGCCTGTTTTTTGCTCTACTACATCAATTTCAATAATCACGGCATTGGGTTCACGTCCAGGGTTCAGTTTAAAATTAACATCTTCAAAAAAACCTAAGTTATAGATACGCTGCAAACTTCTCTTAGCCAGCTTACTATTAAAAGGCTCGTTTTTCTTCAACTTCATTTCCCGAGTCACTACATAACTTTTGGTTTTTTCGTTGCCTTTGACAATAATATCTTCTACAACGCCTTCGTTGATACTGACCTTCAATACGCCATCTTTATCCAAGGAGAGATCGCTGACTTTAGCAAGTATGTATCCTTCTGTTTTATACAGTTCTTCAATAGCTGCCGCATTATCTTGCAATTGTTTCGCATTGAGCACTTTGCCTTCCGGCACGGTAAGCAACGCACGCAGTTTCTCTGTCGCTATTTTAGTATTGCCAACAATATTGACTTTATTTAGCACCGGATTTTCTCTCAAAACATAAACAACCTGCACGCCTTCCGGCGCCTCCACAAAGGTCGCCGTCACATCAGCAAACCAACCGCTTTCATACAATGCTTTCAAGTCGGTTTGGATGGAAACCGACTTCCACGCATCGCCCGGCTTTACCTGAATATACGGCAATAGCTCGCTATCCTTTATTACTTGATTGCCATGAATTTTTACGGCGCTAATTGTTCTCCCTGTATAATCCACTGGCCCGGCTGGCGTTCCTGCAGTAGAAGCTTCAGGCGCCTCCGGCGCCGCCAATACTACATCGCTGCTCATCATCCAGAATCCGCCTGACAGCCATGCCGCCAAAAGAACTTTACCGTATTTTTGCTTTTTATTCATGAATGTCCCCCTATCTGCCTATTGTCCTATGCCACGTAATGCTTTACCAGCCGCCCGCAAAGCTTTTTGCATCTCTTCGGGTGAAACAGCTTCCGCTTTGACGGCTTGCGAAGATTCCTTAAGTTCCCCTTGTCGATCTGGCTGCAGGCTAACCTCACTCTGAGAAGTCCTGCTCGAAAGTGAAGGTTCCGCCGCCTTTGTTTCCGCCCCCTGTGCCTCTGCAGCAATCGGTCTAGCCTGTATTGCCACAGCAGGCGCCGCTATCTGGCTATTTGCAGTAGGAATGGAAATACCAGGCACCGGCTCTGCTGGCGTTACATTTTGCTTAGCCCAAAAGATACCTGCGCCAGCTGACAAGGCCAATAACACGGCAAAAGCCATCGCCATTCTCTGCCAACCCCAGCGCGGCTGCAGCCAAAAAGGAAGTTTTCTGCCTTCGCGCACATGCTGCAATTCGGCTTGCGCTAAAAACAAATTCAACTCCCCTTGCATTTCTTGCCTTTTATCAAAAGACTCTTCCGCTTGATGCAACCACTGCCTAGCGGTTGCCAAACGATGGCACAACTGAGTTTTTGATTGCATCTTCTTCCACCTGCCTTTAAATACGACTATACAGTCCCAAAAAAGCAAACTTCTTTCAATTCTTAAAAAGAAGCAAAAAAACAGGTTAAACAAGCAAAAACAATAGCTAGCATCAAATTAAGCCGATTATATACTTCTTTTCTTCTTTCTGCTTTTCTTTCCCCTTTACCAATGCTGCATAAAGCGAGAGAGCATGCCGCGAATCCTGCGTACTCCCTGTTTTTGCAAACGATATACATGAGAAAGAGTAACATTTAATTCTTCCGCTAATTCTTTGGCTTCGCAGTCCCGCAAAAAAATACCGCTTACCACTTGCTGCTCCTTTGCCGGAAGACGTCCTAGCGCTTGCTGTACTTGTCCCACTAAATAGCGTTGCTCCACCTGTGTCGCCACAGCCGGACCGACATCCAACAATTGTTCCGCCAACGTGGCCCCGTCCGCCTCCAGCCAAGGTAAATCTATGGATGCCACCGTTTGACGGCCTTCCTTTTCCAGATAGTTCAACATGCGTCCTCGAATACGGTGCACGGCAAAGAGACTGAAAGCAACACCTCTTTTTGCATCAAAGCGCTCTGCCGCCTCAATCAAGCCTACCGTCCCTTCTTGAATCAAGTCCATTTTCAACTCGGTAGAGACTTGAAATGACATGGCCGTTTTAAAAACCAAAGGTTGGTAGCTTTCGATTAATAATTTCCGGCTGGCATCGTCGCCTTCTTGCTGCCATTTTTTCCATAAAGCAGCTTCCTCTGTAAAGGACAGAATATGAATTTGCTGCAATGCCTCCAGGTACTCCTTCATGTCACCCCTCCTCTCTCCGCTAATGCTTCAGGAAACCGGCAGTCCATGCATTTTTCCATATTTAATATAGTATATCATTTTTACGTTTTTCTTAAAATCGGATTTTTGTCTCAACGCCAACAATTTTACGCTTTTCCTCGTTAGTGGCGGCAAAAAAGCTTACATTTCGATTCAACTCATATTTTGCCTCCCAAGTATACAGCTTATTGTCCTGGTTGGTCGTATAAGTTACATACAGCTGCGGCGTCAAGTACTTGCCCAAACGAGCATTATAGCTTTTTTCTACATCCTCTTCCGTAGTATCTTTGCGTTTCAGCCATATATTCCCTAAAGAATAGCCTCGAATCATACGAAATTCATCCAGTCCCAATAAGTCACGCAGCGAATCTTCTACGTCACTGACCAGCCTAACTTCCAAGCCGGTACTAAAAAGGTCGTATACCTGCTCTGTACCAAGAGCGCTGCTGATACGGCCAAGCCCGGCCACTCCTGTATTGCGCCCTCGCAAGGTCAACATTTTGATGATTTCATCCTGCCCCATCGCCGGCTCTGAACGAAGCTGCAGCTCCATACTCTCCGCCGGCCCTGTAATACCTAGAAAAACAACATTTTGTTGGTAAACGGTTGTCGCCCGCAGCAGCAACACGGGTAAAAAAGTTCCCCGGCGTCCAAATTCCGCTTTGGCCACATTCACCTTAAAGGGAGTTCTCAAATATTTCACAGTCCCCCTTGTAGCATGCACTTCTCCTTGTAAATGCGGCGTTTGCAGCGTCCCTCCCGCATGAACAGCGCCTTCTAATTCCATATCATAGAGCAAGGGGTTATAGAGGCGCGCGCCACGCTCTACTTGAAAGTCTACATCCAAACCTAAATCCCAGCCCCACGAAGTATTACTATCAACGAGAGGAATGTTGACGCTATTGCCCTTGCCAATGGTGATCGCACCGTTCAGCTTAGGAGAACCATGATCCGGAAACAATTGCAGCTGCCCAGATAAAGGACCTTTAAAGTATTCGCTATCAATCTTGGCTTTATCCAAGTTTAGCTGCAACTGGTAAGCAACAAGCTCACGCCCTTGCAAATGAGCTTTCCCTGTTGCCGCAACTGTACCATTTCCCAAACGGCCCCGCAAATCTGTCAAAGACAGTTCGGTACCATCGAAGTCCATTTTGAGATGTACATCGGACAACGGTTCTTTTAAACCTTTAACTTTTACAATCCCTTTTGGCACTTCCACCTCGCCGTACCACAATGGCTGAGACCAAGTCCCTCCTAAACGCACTTCTCCTGTTAAAGGTCCTTCCGCCCAGGCTACTTGCGGCAACATTAACGGCAGCATGCCCAAATTGGCTTCGTTCAAATTTAACCGCAAATCCATTGGACCATCGACGCCATCGCCCCGCAGCGCCGCCACCGGCACAGTCCCCCTGACCCGAGCCCGATACGGCCCGCTAGCTAACGACGCCTGTTCCACTTCGATCTTTTTCTGATCAATCAACAACAGCGCTGTGGCTGAATCAAAGGATACGCCGCCAAACGTCCCTTGCGAGATTCCTATCGACAAGTTCACAAAAGGTTTATCCGCCGGCCCGGACAACTGAGCGACAAAATCCAAATTCCCCTTAGCGGAAAGTTTTGGGAAAAACCAGGTTGTTAAAATCCCTGCATCCAACCCAGTTCCGCCAACTTCCAGCTGATAATCTCCTTTTAAGTCCGCACTTCCTTGGGCCACCAGCTTGCCATTTGCGCCTTGTTTAGCCTCAAAACGATGGATGGTAACCACACTGCCTATTTGGCTGACATGAATATCCGCTTCTTCCACCGGATACCCTCTAAGCAAACCTTCCTGTAAATGACCATGTAAGTCCAAGCTGGGCACGCCGACCTCGCCGCCAATACGCACGACGCCATCTAAGCGGCCGTCCACACCAGAATCGGTGATACTCAAAACAGGCAGCAACTGAGCTAAATGGCTGTGTTGGACTTCCAGGAAACCATCAACCACGCCATTTTCTAAATTAGCATCGCCACGGAAAGAAATAGTTCCCTGTCCCAGTTGCGCGGAAAATTGAGGTATGCTTACATAAGAAACAACGCTCTCCACATGGCTTTTTACATTTTGTACCTTCTGCCCGTTTAAAGTTAGTTCAGGAACCGATAGATCGCCGGAAAAAGTAGGCCGGCTTCGTGTACCGCCAACCATACCGCTAAAGCTGACCAACCCCTTCACCGGATAGGGGTAATGTACCTGAATTTGCGCCAACTCAAGATCGTTGGCTTCTACCCGGAACGCCAAGTTCCCCTGCGCATCCATAGACCCTTTTGCTCTGAGACGAGCCCGCAAAATATTCAGCAGCAATTCGTCCAGGTCCAAGCTTCCATCTTCATGCAAAGCATATTTACCGCTCAAACGCGAAAAGAAATATGGCACAGCTTCAGGTTCCGTACGAAAAGACCCGTCACGCAAAATGAACTGCCCGCGTACAACAGGCGTTGTCATAGTGCCGCTAATCTGCATGGTGTTTTCCAATTTTCCCGTTACCAAAGCCGCCACGCCGGTTGCCGGCAGCAATTCCTCAAGACGAGCTTCCTTGCTTATCGCTTCCAAGGCCAGCCTACGTTGGCCTCTCCATTCCAAATTTCCTCGCAGCAAATGTTCGGCTTGTCCTCGTTGCAAGAGGCCCTGTCGCAATTCTAAACGATCACCGGCAATGTCAGCTTGTGCAACCAGCGAATCGTAGGGCGCTCCGGCCAATTCGCCAGAGCTAGCCTTCAGCTCCAATACGCCCTGCGGCTGCCGCCAGTTGCCAGAAAGCTGCACAGCTATATCAGCTCTGCCTGAGAAGGCTTTTTCCGGCAGAAGCGGCTGCAGCCGTTCCAGCGGCAACTGACTGCCAAAGAACTGCAACTGCACTTCTTCCCCGCGAAGATTTCCCGTGCCAGCCAGACTGCCTCCCCCGATTTCGCCCTGCAATTGCACATCTTGGCCGTCGTCGTGTTGAACCAGCACCGCAGTAAGACTTTCCGCAGCAACACCTTGCCAGCTTCCTGCACGCACCTCCAGCGTCCCCTGCAGTACTGACGGACGTGTCTCCCAGCCTTTTCCTTCCATATATCCGTCTACGCTGAGCATGCCCTCTACGCCTTGTTTGGCCAGCTCCGGAACCAACGAAGCTAAAGAAGGCAAGGACAGATTTCTTCCTTGGCAGGCCAGTCGATAACGCTGGTCCTTCCATTGCAGCCAGCCGCTTCCTTTGAGCAAGCCCCCGGCTACATCGCCCTCAAAAGAAGCCACAGTTACTTGTTCTGTATCTGCTTGCAGCCTTGCCTCAGCATTTTCTACCGACATCCCGCCAAGATCCGCCTTATGCAGTGCCACAATTCCCGCTACCTGCGGCTGCTTAAGCGAACCACTCAACTGCAAATCAAACCCAGCATCACCAGCCATGGCGATCGCGATATTGGGTACATATGATTTCAACTTTGCCAGATCCACATGATCCGCTTTACTTTGTAAATCAAAGGTAAACTGCTCCAGTTTTCCAAATTCCCCGGCCGCCCCCCGCGGTAAATGAAGATAACCGCGCACCACCGCCGACTGCCCTGCCGCTTTGCCGCGTAAAGCCACATACGCCTTATGCTCATTTTCTTTATGCAAAGAAGCCAAGGTCACCATGCCATTTACATCTTCCACAGGCACACCGGCGATCTCGGCAGACACATGTTCCAGCTGCGCATCCAAATTGACAGCCGGCCGGCCGCTGCCTTCCTGTCGCAAAAAAATCCCAGCCTGCGAAATGCTGCCAGTAAGATTTTTTATCTGAGCCTCTGCAGGCAATAGCGGCGCCAACTGAGAAAGAGCCAGTTGCGGAACCTGAAGGTTTACCAGCCCCTGTCCTTCATCGTTCCAGCGGCCTTGGGCCGTCAGCTCCTGTCCGTCAAAAACGGTCTTCAAATCCAATACGGTTTTGGATTCTTCGCTGATATGCACCGAGCCGGCCAAGTTTTCCAATTTCCACGCCCCTCGCGGCAATGAAATATGTACAGTTCCTTCTACCAAGATAATATCTGCATCCAACCGGCTTTCCCCTTCCGGACGCTGGCGCAAAAACTCCTCCCAGGGCCATGTTCCCTGTGAGTCTTGCTCAATGAACACGCGAGGCTGCTCCACCTTTATCTCCGAAACCGCTTTAACCGGTTCCAACTGCCCCAAGGCCCGCAATGGATTTAGCTTCACCTCTATGCGCTGCGCGGTCATTAAAGTCACTCCTCCCGGCGCCGCAGTTCGCAGCTCGGTATCGCGCAAAACCACCGACAGCGGCGTTTCCCAGGAAACAGAGCCTACCGACAGTTCTCCCCCTAAGGACGCACTGAGCTGCTGCACTACGCCAGGACGAGCCTCCTCCAGCCAGGTTGCACTCCACTGGTATATTCCCCAAAAAAGAAGGAGGGTCACTGCAGCTAAAACACTCGCCCCTTGTACCAAGCGACGTTTGTTCACACTCGTCCCCTCCTTTCTCTCCCTATCTATTTACGAGCAACAGGAATCCCCATCGCTTTTTCCAATTTCGCCTTGCTGGTGTTGTAGTCGTATAAGGCTTGAATATAGTTGGTTTTCGCCTGTGTCAACGCTACCTGCGAATCCATTACATCCAAATTGGTGCCTACGCCAGCGCTGTAGCGAACTTGAGCAATTTTATAATCTTCTTCAGCTTGTAAAACCGCCACTTTGGTCGTATCAATGCGCTTTTCCGCTTCCTGCATGTTTAAATAAGCCTGACGCACTTCCAGATGAGCGGCATCACGCGTCTTGCGCAGCTGCTCCTGCGCTTTTTCCACCGATGCCTTAGCCTGGCTAATTTTTGCATCGGTCAAACCGGAATCAAATACATTCCAGTTAGTAGTAACATAAACGCGCCAGTTACTATTGTTGTCTCCGGGAAAAGCGTCATCATAAAAATCGTACAATGAAGACAAAGCAACAGTAGGCTTTTTACCGCTTTGCGCAATTTGCACGCCTTTCACAGTCGAAGTCAAAGAATCTTTGGCCTGCAGTACATCTGGACGATTCTTTAAAGCATAGTCGATACAGTCTATCATCGACTGCTCATATTTCTGATATGCCAGTTCCTCCTTCAATGTAATCTTCGTGTCCAAGGGCAGTCCAATTACATTATTGAGAGAAGAAACCGACACCTCATAAGTGTTGTCCGCTTTAATCAGCGTCTGCTTGGCATTGGCCAATTCTACTTCGGAACGCAGCACATCGGACTTGGCTACAGTACCAACATTAAATTGCGCCTGCACATTTTTCAAATGCGCTTCCAGGCGTTCCACCGACTCTTTATCCACTTGAACCATATTGCTGGCTTGCAGCACGTCATAATAGCCGGTTGTTGCATCAAGCTTCATCTGCTGCCAAGCCTGTTCCACGCTCAGGTTTGCCGAATGCACGCCTACCTTGGCTTGATCAATGGACCCTTCCAGCTGCCCGCCCGTATAAAGAGGCACCGTCATAGTCACTGTATTTTCGTACAAGTTTTCAGTATACGATGAACTATAGTTTCCGCCGCGACGATTGTCAGTATGTGTATAGTTCAACACTGGCATACGTCCGGCCCGCGCCTGCCGCAAAGCGCCTTCCGCCTTTTTCTGATCCGCCAATGCCATTTGGCCGGTCGGATTAGTAGCCAGGGCCTTTTCAATCGCTTCCTGCAACGTCAAATCAACGTCAGCCGCCCATGCAGTTTGCCCGCACAACAACCCGCTTACCAGCATTGCTGTCATCACTGTTTTCCAACCTTTACGTTTCTGCACCTTGCATCCTCCTTCATATTCCAAGCCGTGTTATAAACTCAATCTCATTTTTATTGCTCCACCGTCTGACCAAGCAGTCAGCACAGCATAGCTTCTCCATTATACGAGCGTTTTTTCTTGCTTGTCAATGCTCTCCTCCCACCCTCAACTTCCTTTTAAAAAGAAGTCCTAACACCAAAATAGGTGGTTTCGCGCGTATTCTTACCGGCGCTGTCCGTCTGGCCCACTAGCCAGGTCTGCGGCGCAATGCGCCACTGACTGCGCACTTTCCAGCGCAAATCATTAGGGTCATAGGCATCCACGGAAACAATCCAGTTTTTGCTCAAATGGTTATCCACACCCAGTCCCAGCTTACTATCCATCAAGCCCGCCCTAAAGTCAAGATCGCCATTGCGCCGTCCCATTTGCAAGGTAGTCTTAGTTCCTTCCCCCAGACTGGAAAAACCTAGCAAGGCAAAGTCCTTTTCCGAGGTATCCAGACGAAAGTCAATATCGGTACGATATTTCCGTTGCTCCGGATTATAAAAGAAATCAACATCGCCGCCTATCTTCATAGAGTCAAACTTGCCCAGCATACGATTGGCCTTCTCACTGGCTTCCCTGGCATTACGCAGAGTTGCTTTGATATTGCGGCTTGTTTCCGGATCGCTCGCAATCCCGTCTAATGAAGTAGCAATACTTTCAATTCTCGCACTGGCTTTTTTCATGTTATGCAGCATTTCGCGCACATCTCTGGCGGTTTCTCCGTTATTATCCAGCGTAGCCACCATCGTATCCACCCGCGCGGACAAATTGCGAAGATTTTCCGACATCACTTGCAAATTCCCCACCATGGTACGAATGTCGCCTTCATTCTGCACAGCCATACGCGCCAGCGCAGCAGTAAGCTCTTCCATGTTTTGAGCAATCGCTTTCGAACGCAAAAGCGCTTGCTTCAAGGAGTCCTTTACTGCCGGATCCCCCACTAGATCATTAAAATGCGCCAGCAACGTCCTCATTTCCGCCATTGTTTTGTCGGCGGATGCCATGACGGAATCGATTCCCTGCGCCTCTGCGCCGACCACAACCTCTCCGGGATGCAGATTGTGCTCGCTAGGTTTGTTCGGCGGTAAAATCGTTATGTACTTTTCTCCTAAAAGTCCTTCTGAAGCAATAGTAAAGACAGACCCGCGCGGAATTCGCACATGGTCAAAAATACGCAAGTTTACCGTCACGCCGGTAGTCGTCATTTCCACCGACTGCACTCGCCCCACATCTACGCCCGCATAACGAACAATGGCCCCATCTTTAAGGCCGCCGACCTGACTGAATACAGCTTGAATCGGATAGCCTTTGGTCGTTAGGCTAAAGCCTCCCAAGTACATAATCATCAGGGCCAGCAGTACCGCTGCCGCTATGGTAGCCGCACCAACCTTCACTTCCGTGCTATTCGTGCTTGCCTTCACTCAACATCCTCCTCATGGCGGCCGTCCCTGGCCGTTTCATTCCATGAATAAACTGATAGACAACAGGATCTGCCGTCTCTTGCATCCGTTCTTTCGTATCAACGGCAATGACTTTTCCTTCATGTAACATGGCAATCCGATCTGCAATGCGCATGGCGCTGTTCATATAGTGCGTAACCACTACCGAAGTCACTCCAGTCATACGTCGGGCCCCTAAAATCAGCCTGTCTATTTTCTCTGTCATCACCGGGTCCAAGCCTGCTGCCGGTTCATCATACAAGACTACTTCCGGGTTATTGGCAATGGCTCTAGCCAAGCTAACCCTTTTCTTCATGCCCCCCGATAGTTGCCCTGGCAGCAGGTCTTCCCGCCCAACCAAGCCTACCATACGTAGTTTACGCCGAACGATCTTGGTTATTTCTTCTTCCCCCAGTTTCGTATGCTGTCGCAAGCCAAAGGCTACATTATCGCCTACCGTCATAGAGTCAAATAGAGCCGAATACTGAAAGACCATGCCCATGCGCAAACGAACTTGATTCATAGCCTCTTCGTCCAGCTGCGTTACATCCTCCCCCAGCACCCAAATGCGACCGCTCGTCGGCTTAGCCAAGCCGATGATCAAACGCAGCAGCGTACTCTTGCCGGAACCGCTAGGGCCGATAATGACAAAAATCTCACCTTTATGGATTTCTAAGTTAACATCGCGCAAAATATGTCGGCCATCCCACTGGACATTGACATCTTCCAGGCGAATCACAGGTTCTCCCACACCCACAGGCCACCTCGTTTCAACGATACAGAAGCAACGAAAGAAAATAATTGCTCACAAATATTAAAATAATCGAATTGACAACCGAACCGGTCGTCGCTTTTCCGACGCCTTCGGCGCCAGCTTCCGCGTGCAAGCCTTTATAGCATCCCGTTAAGGCGATAATCACGCCGAAAAAAGCCGCTTTCACCAAGCCGCCGGTAACATCATTCACCACGGCAAACACTTTAATAGAATTCAAAAATGTCTGCGAACCAATGCCTGCGTAAAAAGTAGCCACCAAATAGCCGCCAATGGTTCCGATCAAATCTGCAAACACCACAAGCATCGGCAACATGACAACCATCGCCAAAAGGCGGGGTACAACAAGATACGCCACCGGATTCGTCGCCATTACTCGTAATGCATCAATTTGCTCCGTTACCTTCATCGAGCCGATTTCAGCCGTAATGGCAGCACCTACACGACCGGCAACCACCACGCCTGTCAAAACCGGCGATAGCTCGCGGCCCATAGCAATGGCAATAACACCGCCCACTGAAGACTGCGCTCCATACTTAATAAATTCACTAGCCGTCTGAACCGTCATAACCATGCCGGTAAACAGCATAGTCAGCATGACAATCGGCAAGGAGTTCACTCCCAAATGGGCCATTTGCTGCAGCGTATGACGCACGCTCGGTCGCTGTCGAAACAGCTGTCGAAACGTGTCCAGAGCCAAAAGGCTAAAACGGCCGCAACGCGCACACGCGCCTAACACAGACCGACCAATTGCTCCAAAAAATTCTTCGACCATGCGCCGCCTCCTTTTTGCCTACTTGCCAATTTTTTATAATTCCATACCGAGGGCGCACTTCCCTGCTAAGATGGTGAAATTTTTGGAGAAGCAAACAAAAGAAACGGAACACAGAGGAACAGAGAAAAAGCCAGAGGTAACAGAGAGAAAAAATTCGAACAGAAGAATCGGCGACAGCGCTGGATGTGCTCCATGGATGACAGAGCAACCGACATCCGCAGAGGGTACCCATGAAGGTTACGAGGCACGATCTATTATAATTTGAAAATGCACGAGGGGATTGCTTCACTGCGTTCGCAATGACGAAAATCACTTAAAGTGGCGGGGCTTTGTGTAGTATATGACGGCCAGCTTATCACTTCGTTGCGAGGAGCGCAGCGACGCGGCAATCTCCTGTAAATTTTAATCTCTGCCTTTTCTCTGGCCTTTCTCTGTTACTCTGTGTGAAACACTTTTTTCGTTCCTTTCTCATTACAAGAGGCCCCTGATGCGAACAGCACCAGGAGCCTCTTAGCTTATTTTTTAACTTGCAGGGTCACCATGGTATCCCCGTCAATAATATAGTCTGTCATAGTCTTGGATTTGCCTTTGTCGTCTTTCTTATCTTTCGCGCCAAGCAAGCCGTTTTTCCCCTGGGGTTTATTTTCTTTTTTCTCCACGATCGGTTCTTCCGCTTTGGCTGCCTTGTTTTGAATCTTTTTCGCCTGCATGGCCCCCGGTCCTTGTTTGGCCATTTCTTCTTCTAAGGGAGCTGGCTCGACGACAATGTCGTTATTGCGATCACTTTCCGTAAAGCGTTTCACTTCTTCTTCCAACGTACGGGTACGCTTTTTCTGCAAAAGTTCCAGCAACAAATTTCCCTGGCCTTCCATAAGTTTAGCAATGGGAATCGAACCGCCGCCGCGCACCAGCAACGACAAATTGCCTTCCGGTTGTGTTTTGGGAACTTCATAGTTGACTGTTCGAATAATGTTTTCACCCCGATACGGTTTTAACGTAATCTGAATCTGCGCTTTTTCCCCGGGCTTTACACTAGCCTGCACTGCTTTGGCCTGCGTAATCACCGCTGTTTTCCGCTCTTCCTCCACTTCAATCTGCACGTTCACGTCAAACAGCGTCAAGGCCTGAAAAGAGTTGCCAGCCAACAAATTCAAGCCTTCAAAAAGTTCTCCCATGGCGGTTTCGCCAATATTGGCCGGACTATAAAACATATTCTCGCGCACTACTACGTCTCCCGGAACTCCAGGCGCGGAAATTTCGAATTTCACTTTAGCCGTCCCCGCCCCTTGACGATCCAAGGTTTTGTCCACCACATTATACACTGCCGCCGTAGCTA
This sequence comes from Anaeromusa sp., assembly GCF_028691475.1. Taxonomy (NCBI): domain Bacteria; kingdom Bacillati; phylum Bacillota; class Negativicutes; order Selenomonadales; family Sporomusaceae; genus Anaeromusa; species Anaeromusa sp. The sequence continues at coordinate 18,213 of NZ_JAQUZF010000014.1, read as the reverse complement.
AAAGCGGTGTCAGTTTTTCATCTTGTACTACTTGCAACCCGGCATCCTGCTGGCGTTGCAAATCCTTGTCCATTACATGGACTCGCACAGGCACAATATTCGGATATACGCCTACCTCGCCAGCAATGCCGGCGCCTCGATCTTGCGCAATTTTTCCAACCATAGGACCGGCGGAGCCTAGTTTAAATCCGCTTTCTAAGCTGGGAACGGTAGTAAAAATATAAGCCTGACTTAAAAAATAACTGCTGCCGCCGCGGCGCAAAAACGGATGTCCAAAGGCAAGTATTTTACCATCTTCCACATAGGTCACCGTACCAATAGCGCCCACGCTAACATCGCCGCGCACCAGTTCCGCAGCCAAGGCGCTGCCAGGCTGCAACGAGCCATAGACGGCACTTTCCGGCGACGCGCCGACAGCAAAAGGAACCAGATTCAAAGGCTTCACCTTTTCGCCCAGCCACTTAAGCGCCTGCGGCGTAAAACCTGCAACCATCAGCGGCGTATCCAGCGGACGCAAAGAGCCGCTCATAGCTAAGGCCTGCTCTTTGCTTGCTTGGCCCGCTTCTCCCGCTAACTGCTTATTCTTTTTTTCTTCGGTAATTGACGGATTCGTCTTTTTTTCCGGCGCCGGCTCCCACAATTTCAACATGTCTCCAATGGGGGTCAGCATGCCCACCCGATGATCCGTCAAGGACCACCCATAGGCAATAGCGCCGACCAGCTTGCCGTCAATATAAACAGGGCTGCCGCTCATCCCCTGCACAATGCCCCCAGTCCGATCAATAACGTCACCATAGGTGCGCACCAAGATTAAATCACCGGAAGGTCCCTTATCTTTCAGTACGCCGATAACTTCCACGCCAAACTCTTCAATATCGGTTCCAGCCACTACCGTTTTGGCTATGCCTTGCATACCTGGGCGCACATCGCCTACAGGCATAATGTCCGCCGCTAACGCTAACGAGGAAAAGCTCCAGAAGAAAAAGGCGGCCGCCAGGGCCGCTCCCATTTTTTTAAAGGTAGTCAACATAGTTTGAGTCCTCTCACTCTCTTTATTTACCTGCGTTCCACTCGCACAACCACTTTGCCGGCCTGAATCGTATCGCCAGGACGCACCAATACGTCCCTGACAACTCCGTTCACAGCGGCCCGCACAGCAGGCTGCGCTCCCGCCACCGTTTCCACTCGCACCAAAACATCGCCCTCGCGAACATCTTGTCCAGCGCTGGCCAAATCCTGTCCCGATACGCGTCCCGATAGTACAGCCTTATGATCTACCAAGCCAGCGGCAAACACTGTTCCCACCGCTAATAACAGCACCAACGCCAGCACCGTCCAGCGAAGCCACTTTCTATTTTTTTTCATACTTCACGCACCTCCTTGTGCCATAAAAACCGTTTACTGTCACCTTATCTGTATTATACCTTATTTCCGCTTATCTGCAAACGTTCCTACAAAACAGTCACTTTTTAGGAAAAACGGCCAACACCGCGCCTACAGAACGTTCCCGGCCATCCGACGGGCGATTCATTACTTCATTTCCTACTACCATTTCGCTAGAGCCGCCGCCATCTAGATTCATGGCATCCTCCGCTCCCAATTCCTGCATTAATATCGCGATTTCGGTCAGCGTCATACCAATGCTTTTCTGCTGCCTGCCGTCAACGACCACCAATAGTACGTTCCCCTGTTTGGTGCGTCCAATCGCCGTACGCGGCGCCCTGCCTCCCGCTACATCATTTCCAAATTTCTCCAGTTTTGTCGTAACGTACACTTGGCCTCCTTGGACAAGCATCGGTCCTGCTCCCAACACATCATCCGCCCGATCCCATAGGGTTCCTAGGCTCTGCTTCAATTCCACCGCATCTCCTATTTTTAAGCCGTCAAAGGCCGCCCTGGCTTTGCCATGAACTGATAAAACCACTCCCTCATCAGGGATCGGCGTATTTCCCTTGTCTTTATTAATTTTTACAATCTTCCCTTTTACCAATACATATTCGGCGCCAAAATCATTGGTTCCTGTGGAATCGCCGTTAAAATGATTGTACAAAATCAAGCTGTCTTCCGTTCGCTCCTGATTAATGCCGCTAACCGCCACCAACATGCCATTTGGCAGCTTTACTGTGCCGACATAATCATCGGGCTTGCCAATACGCACCATGCCGTCATTATAAATGCCTACCGCGCTTCGTGGTATGTAAGAAAGGCTGACCATTTCCTGATTCATTTTCATCAACCCAATAATTTCTCCATCCGGTTCAAAGTAACCGCCATTCACAGCGGCCAACGCCCCGGTTCGTGCAGTCATCGAAGAAACTGTCTCTAAACCAGGAATTTGATCTTGTGATAAAACAGCCTGCAGCCTCGCTTTCTTAGGATCCATCTCCAGTGTATAAATGCTCACTGGCCCCTTAGCTGTCGCCCGCTGCCAAAACCGATAGGTTACGCCTTCGTGCAAAGTCTGCTCAAGCTTTGTATCCTTAGCCTTAAGAATATCAATAACAAGACGATCCGGCCCCTGCAAAGAAAAGACCTTCCCGACGCTGGCCGCATTCAAAGGCAGCCTTAATTCAACCTTCCCCGCCAAAGCCGTCAGTTTCAAATCTCCCACGACATCATCTTTTAAATCTACATTGCCAGGTGCGCCCGCTCCCAAACGCCCGGGGAACGAGACGACCAGCATGCCGTTAGCTTCATCTACCTTCCAATCCGCCGCCATGGGACGATCTGCATCCACTACGACTCGCAACAGATCCGCCCCGGAGCTATAGCGAACTCCGCTCACAACAGGCGCTGGCTGCGCAGCTCCGGCCCAAACCGGCGCTATCGCCAACCACAATCCCATCCATAGCATAAACAAAACTCGAGCCATCTGTTTCATTACAATCCTCCCAAACTACGAAAAAGTGGCAGCCAGCCCTCCCTAACGGGATGACTGGCTGCTTGCTTTCACACTGGCGCTATTGGTCATGCTCAATTGCCTATACATCATATCTGCTAAGCCAATGCCCCCCGCCTGGGACATATTCTTGCTCAATTCTTGGTCTAACATGGATTGCATAATCTCTTCTCCCTGAGAGTCCTCGCCAGTCAAGCCGGTTTTCGGCACGCTCGCCCTCATGGTTGTCAGCAGCATATTCAAAAACACAGATTCCATTTCCTGACATACCCGCTTCAGCTTGGCTTCGTCGCCGGACTGTCCTTTGAGTTTCGCCGCGCTTTCCGCCTGCCGCAGCTGATCGGCAAACACCGCATCCCCCGCCACAGCCGCTGTCGTCTGGGCATTGGCGCCAAGGCCCGCCTGAACGCCGCTTTGCCCTATTGGTTCTATCCGCATTTGACCAGCCTCCTAGTGACAAGTAATAGGCTTCAAAAACAAGTTACGTAACACAGAGTAACTGAGGAAACAGAGGAAAGCAGAGAATAAACGTTTCCGATTATACGAAAACACCTTATTAATCGTGCCCTCACTCTAAACAGTAGACGTCGGTTGCCATGCCATCCGTGGCGCAACCGACCCTAGCCGCATCCAGCGCCGTCGTACTCCTGTTCAAAAACCGGATTCCGCAGCCCTCATTCGTACCCTCAGATTCTCTCGTGACTCCTGTTCAATACTACTATATGATCTGAAGATCCGCGTGCAGCGCTCCAGCTGCCTTCATGGCCTGCAGGATCGAGATTACATCCCGAGGGGTCGCGCCTACGGAATTCAAAGCGTTCACCACGTCGCCCACACTAGAAGCTGCAGGCAACAGCAGCATATTGCGACTTTCTTCTTTTACATCCACATTCGTATTAGGCACCACTACCGTGCTGCCGCCGGAAAATGGCGGCGGTTGAGATACGCCAGCGCTCTTCGTAATTTTTATGCTCAAGCCGCCCTGCGCTACCGCAACTTCATCAACAGTGATATTAGAGCCCATAACAACCGTTCCCGTGCGCTCGTTAATAACTACTTTAGCTATCGCATCGGGCACAATAGGCAATTCCTCTACCGCCGCAATAAAGCTGACTAAATCCTGTTCATAGTACGCCGGTACCTGAATTTGAATGCTTCCGGCGTCTCTAGCCCGGCTAATAGCGCCAAAACGTCCGTCCAAAGCCTCTACAATTCGACTTGCTGTTGTAAAGTCAGGCTGCGCCAACGAAAGAGTCAGCGTGCCATTACCGCCCAAGTTAAAAGCTACCTCTTTTTCGACAATGGCGCCATTGGGCGTCATGCCGACAGTGGGGAAGTTTTTCTGTTGGCTGGCACCACCGCCTCCAGCCACAAAACCGCCTGTAGCAACAGGCCCCTGGGCCGCCGCATACACCTGACCGTTGGCCGCCTTCAAAGGTGTTTGCAAAAGGACTCCGCCTTGCAAGCTTTTGGCATCGCCCATCGAAGAGATGGTTGCGTCGATCGTATCGCCAGGCTTGGAAAAAGCCGGCAAGGTTGCCGTCACCATAACGGCCGCCACGTTCTTCGGTTTCATTTGCGTTGTAGAAGGCATAACGCCAAAACCCATCAACATATTCTTAATCGACTGGATGGTCTGACTGATTTTATCCGAATCGCCGGTACCAGCCAAACCCACAACCAAGCCGTACCCTACCAATTGATTATTACGCACGCCTTGGATCTTAGCAACATCCTTAATCCGCGTCGCCGCGCTGCCTCCCCAGGCTGCCTCGCTCACTGCCGGCACGAGAGAGCATAGAAAACAAAAGCAAAGCAGCAGAGCCGTTAATCGTCTCATTAAGGTTCCCCCTATATCGAACTCAAAACAGGAAATCAAATATGGAACTCAAAATACCTTGTTTCTGCTTCTGCGCAAGCGGCCCTTTGCCGTTCACGAAAATCTGCGCATCCGCCATGGCCGACGAAGCAACGGTATTAGCTGTTGTAATATCATCAGGCCGAATGGTCCCTACCAAACTGATGATCTGTTCATCATTATTTTGCTTAATCGACTGCGTTCCTTTGATGACCAAGTTGCCATTCGGCTGCACTGCCGTCACCGTCGCCGTCATGCGAGCGCTCACTGCATTGGTATTTTTCACGTTGCCGGACGAAGAAAAACTGTCTTTCATATCATAACTGTGCTCCGTAAGCCAGCCTAAGAAGCTGCCCACTCCCGCACTAGCTTCACCATTGCTTTTCTTGCCATTCGAAGTAGAGCCTGAACGCGTGGCGCTAAAATTTTCGCTAATCACAATCGTCAAAATATCCCCCACCGCTTGTGCTCTTCTATCGGCAAACATGGAGCGATCATTCCACAACGACTCCGCATGGACTGCGGGAACCAACAAAAAAGTCAGTACTAAGCCTGCGATCATCGGCATCCACTTCTTGTTCTTCAGCATTGCCTCACCTCCTGGATGCAGTTACTTCCACTGTAGCCTCGTCAATCACTTTGGCTGTCACAATTCGCTTCGACAACAAGTTTTTCACACGTATCCGCTGCCCAACACTGCCATCCTGCAGAGCCTCTCCAGCAACGCTGACAAGCATCTCTCCCTGCCTCACCTGAAGGGTTACAGCCGCCCCGCGCCGCATGATAATTGGCTGCAATAACATTGACTCCATAAGTATATCCCCGCTCCGCAAGGGCCGTTGCAACTGCATCCCTATGGCTTTAACCGGATCTACTAAAAAGCCGTCCGGCAAGCGCCCCGTTTCCAGACGCAATTTCTTCAAGTCCCCCAGCTGCAGCAAGGTTTTTCCCGGTAACATACGCGATGCCACTACAACCTCTTGATACCGCCGCACGTCCAAACGCAAAATAGCCTGCGCCACTTTTTGCGTATCCTGCATGACCACCACCCGCGCCACAGTTGGCGCATTGTAGCGCAGACCATAGAGCAAATCCACCTGCAATTTCACTTCGCCTTCAGGCACTTCCAAACGTTCCGGCAAAGAAATCACTCGTACCTGTACACGATCATCGCCCGGCTGTACATCCGCTTGGCGATACACTTCGCCCACAGCTACGTTGGCCACTTCACTCGCTTCAAGCATACGAGCTTCTACGGTTGTCCAAAAAGGCAGGAGAAATATAACTCCTGCCAAAAACCATTTTGCGAGGCGTTTCATAGCCTTGTTACCCTAACGCTTCAAGCCTGCAGCCACTTCCAGCATGGAGTCGGCAGTGGTCACGGCTTTCGAATTCATCTCATAAGCACGCTGCGCCACAATCATGTTCACCATTTCATCCACAACCTGAACATTGGACATCTCCACAAAGTTGGTAACAATCGTACCGGAATTATTGTCTCCTGGATTTCCTACTACCGGTGCACCAGAGGCAACGGTTTCCGTATAGAGATTTTTGCCGATGCTCTTCAAACCCGCATTATTGATAAAACGGGCAATGGTAATTTGACCAATTTCCTGCGGTGTTGTTTGGCCAGCCGGCGTAATTGTTACAATGCCATCGCGAGACACGCCAAAATCAGTGGAACCTTCAGGTACTTGAATGGCAGGCTCCAGCAAATATCCTTCAGAGGTCACCACATTGCCGTTGCCGTCCGGTTTAAACGCGCCATTACGGGTATACGCCAAAGTACCGTCCGGCATAGTGATTTGAAAAAAGCCATCGCCCTCGATAACCATGTCCATGGCATTGCTTGTAGATTGGAAATTCCCCTGGGAGAAATCGCGCGCCGTCGCTGTTAAGCGCACGCCATGACCGAGTTGAACGCCAGTAGGCAGCATGTTATTATTCCCGCTGCTGGTCATGCCCGGCTGACGCTCGGTTTGATACATTAGATCCTCAAACTCCGCCCGTTGACGTTTAAAGCCAGTGGTGTTCACGTTTGCCAAGTTATTGGAGATTACATCCAAATTGCTTTGTTGGGCCCGCATGCCCGTACCTGCCGTCCAAAGTGCCCTCATCATACGCGTGTTCCTCCTTCTTTACGACCGGCCAACTTCATTGACCGCTTTATCTAACAAAGAATCCTCCGCTTGTACGGCTTTGGAATCAATTTCATAAGCTCGATAGCCAGTAATCAAATTCACCATTTCCTGCACGGCATTGACGTTAGACATTTCCAAATAGCCCTGCTGCAAATTTGGCGTCGCAACCGGTTGCGGCCGGTCACCGCCGGGAGCCGCAAAAAGGTTTTGTCCTTCTTTAGTCAACCGCTTCAAATCCGCAAAGGAAACCACCTGCAACCGCCCTGCTTCTGTCGGAACACCGCCAGCTTCGATAGGATTCAACTCCACTATGCCGTCACTGGTAATATTGATACGGCTGGCACCTCCGGGGCCTTCAATGGTGATCGGCTGACCATTGGTTCCCAATACGGCCTGGCCTTCCTTCGTTACTAATTGATTGTTCGAGCCAATCTCAAAAGAGCCCGCTCGCGTGTACCGCTGCCCCTGCGGCGTCTGAACGACAAAAAAGCCGTCCCCTGCGATAGCTACATCCAGCGACCCCTGGGTGCTGCGAGTGCTGCCTTGGCTATGATCCGTCACAATCTGATCTACTGCGGCTCCAGCGCCGACAGAGCCGATTTGCGGCGTCTCCAGTCCATCGTTAATGCGCCATAAGAGCATTTTTTCAAAATCCTTATTGACGGCAATTTCTTTTTTAAAGCCTGTCGTATTGACATTAGCCAAGTTATTCGCCGTAACATCTGTACGCAGCCCTTCCGCAATCATACCGGATGCTGCCGCATAGATCCCTCGAATCATACCGTCTCTCCTTTAATCATGAAACTTTACGTCTCCATGTATATCGTGAAACTATTTTCTTTTCATCAGGGAGAATAGTGGCTTCTTCGGCAGACCATTAGTCCTGTTTTAGCTCATCGTTCCTGTAGCACGCTGTTTTTATTTAACGTCAGCAGACTCTCTTCTAAGTTTTCCAAGGACTCCAGCGCTTTCCCAGTACCCAAAGCCACGCAAGACAGCGGATCTTCCGCCAGATACGTGGGGATGCCGGTTTCTTCTTGAATCAAGCGGTCTAAGCCGTGTAAAAGGGAACCACCGCCAGTCATGACAATACCCCGATCCATAATATCCGAAGCCAACTCAGGCGGCGTATTCTCCAGCACCGACTTCACGCACTGTACGATCAACGCCACCGGCTCCGCCAGGGCTTCTCTTGTTTCCTCAGAGGTAATCCGAACCGTTTTCGGCAGGCCAGACAATAAATCCCGCCCGCGTACTTCCATAGTCTCGTTGCGGCTATTAGGAAATGCAGTACCAATCTGCACTTTCATTTCTTCGGCGGTACGCTCGCCGATCATAATCTTATATTCTTTTTTCACGAAGCTCACCAGCGACTCATCAAAACGGTCGCCGCCAATGCGCAACGATTCGCTTACAACAATACCGCCCAAGCTCAAAACCGCCACATCAGTGGTACCGCCGCCAATATCCACCACCATGGCGCCACAGGGTTCAGCAATATCAAGACCTGCTCCAAGAGCGGCCGCTAAGGGTTCTTCAATCAGATAGGTCTTTCTCGCCCCCGCCTGCATAGCCGCTTCCAATACCGCACGTTTTTCCACAGTTGTCACACCAGAAGGAATGCAAACCATAATGCGCGGTTTAAAAAAAAGGCTTTTGCCTGCTACTTTACGGATAAAATGACGCAGCATGCTCTCGGTCGTGTCATAATCGGCAATGACGCCTTCCCGCAAAGGACGGATAGCGACAATATTTCCAGGCGTACGGCCCAGCATGCGGCGCGCTTCTTCGCCGATCGCCAAAACCCGGTTGCTGTCCTTATCAATAGCTACTACGGAAGGCTCCCGCAGCACAATTCCTTTTCCTTTTACATATACCAGCACATTGGCTGTTCCCAAATCAACACCGATATCGGTAGACATTCCAAAAAACATAGATATACTCCTTTCAATAGGCACACACTAAAATAAATCTGTTCCACAAAACTTGGAAAAATCCTGCTTTCAGGATAAGAAAACCGCTATAAGAGAACGCAACTCAGAGTAACAGAGAAAAGACAGAGAAATAATATAAGGGAATGATTGAGGCTACGGTGGCCGTGACTGTATTTGAGACTTTTTTGGAGCAAGACGGTCCGCAGGACGCAAAAACAGGAGGCGACGGAGAAAAGTTCCGTATGTCTGAGCGCCAGCGAGTTCGCGGAACTGCCGTCGAATCCTATTTTTGCGAGTCGCGCGGAAATCTTGTCTCAAATACAGTTATGCCGCCGTTTATACCTATTTAGCCCCCATGATGGAATAAGAGTAACAAAGCGCCCAAAGCTTCACTAGAGACTTTTACTCTCTGCCCCCTCTGGTCACTCGGTTACTCTGTTTTTAAGCTTCTAACTCACGAAGGCACGCGGTCAATCTGCGCTCCCAGGCTGCGCAGCTTGCCTACCAAATCCTCGTAACCGCGGTCAATGTGATGGAGGTAGCCTACTTCTGTCTGTCCGTCCGCCACCAGACCCGCCAACACCAAGGCTGCGCCAGCGCGCAAATCGGTCGCTTTAACCGGGCAGCCCGTCAAGCAAGGCGTTCCTTCCACAATGGCGCTACGACCCTCAATTTTAATATTAGCGCCCATCCGCTTCAATTCGTCCACATGCATAAAACGATTTTCAAAAACCGTCTCGGTAATCATGCCGGTGCCTTCCGCCACTGTCAACAGCGCCATGAACTGCGCCTGCATATCCGTAGGAAAGCCAGGGTATGGCAACGTTTTTACATCCACAGCCTTTACACGCCCCTGACTGAAAACACGAATTCCGTTTACATCTTCCTCAATACCAACGCCGGCTTCTTTCAGTTTCGCCACAACTGGTTTCAAATGCTCTGTTAACGCGCCTTCTACATACACATCGCCACCGGTCATAGCAGCCGCTACCATATAGGTCCCCGCCTCAATACGATCCGGGATTACCGTATAGGTACACCCCTTCAAGGCCGGAACTCCTTCAATTTTGATCACATTCGTTCCAGCACCGCGAATCTTAGCGCCCATCATGTTCAAATAGTTGGCCAAGTCGATAATTTCCGGCTCATGCGCCGGATTTTCTAAAATGGTCTGCCCTTCCGCCATACACGCAGCCATTAGAATATTTTCTGTCGCACCTACACTCGGAAAATCCAAGTAAATTCTAGCACCTTTCAAACCATGAGGTGCTGTAGCTTCTACATAACCGTGTCCGATTTCCACTTGCGCCCCCAGCGCTTCAAACCCCTTTAAATGCAAATCGATCGGACGCGTGCCAATAGCGCAGCCGCCAGGCAATGAAATACGAGCTTTGCCCAAGCGAGCTAAAAGCGGTCCCATAATCAAAAAAGACGCCCGCATCTTGCGCACCAATTCATACGGCGCATCATGATTTCCTATGACCGTACTGTCTACTGCCAGCCGTCCCTCTGCATCACGATGCGCGGGAACGCCTAACCGTTCCAACACCAATGCAAAGGTCCGCACATCCTCTAAGTTTGGCACTTCTTCAATAACACTCGGCGTTTGTCCTAAAAGGGTAGCTGCAATCAAGGGCAGCACTGCATTTTTTGCTCCGCTTACCTTTACTGTGCCCCGCAAGGAATTGCCACCGCGAATGACCAGTTTCTCCATTTTTTCCTCCAGCAGGAATGCCTGCGCATTCTTTATTTTCATGGTAGTGCGTTCTATTTCTGACTATCCTATAGTTTACCATCCTCCTTTCCTACTCCGCAAGCGTTCTGGTACATCTGTTAGAAAAAAGTTGGGTTTTATAGAACAAAAGAAAGAAGATGGGAACGGTACACAGAGGAACAGAGAAAGGCCAGAGGAAGCAGAGAGAATATTGGAGCGAGGATTGAACAGGAGAACCAGAGTCGCGGGAGGGCACGCAGGAGGGTACGGAATATCAACAGGAGTAGAGTGAGTAAAGTGAGGGTTGCGAGGTTCAATTAAACGCAAAAGGACTGCAGCTGATAAAGCCGCAGTCCTTTTTGTGGATTATAGGTTATAATTTCTGCTGTACTGTACGAATGCGCATAATAGCCCGTTTCAGAGCCAATTCAGCACGCATATGATCGATATCGGCGCCGGTTTCCCGGATTCGGCAGACAGCCCGTTCTTTAGCCGCTTCCGCCCGTTCCAAATCAATTTCTTCCGGCAGTTCCGCACACTGCGCCAGAAGCGTAATACGCTCAGGCAGTACTTCGATAATACCGCCGCAAACAGCAATGGCAAACTCACCGCTCTCGCGCATCACGCGTACTGGCCAGATTTCGAGCCCGGCTAATAGCGGCGCATGGCCAGGAAGCACACCGATGTCACCGCCGGTCGTCCGAGCAATGACCATCTTTACATCTTCCTGAAAGACCAGGCGTTCGGGGCTGACCACTTCCAGGCGGATGGTTTTCGCCATGGAGTTACTCCCCTTTCATCTTCTTGGCTTTTTCCACCACTTCTTCAATGGTGCCTACCATGTAGAAAGCTCCTTCCGGCAACTCGTCATACTTGCCGCTGAGGATCTCCTTAAAGCCGCGAATCGTTTCTTTGAGAGGTACATATTTCCCCGGAGACCCAGTGAAAGTCTCTGCCACAAAGAACGGCTGGCTGAGGAAACGCTGGATTTTCCGAGCCCTGGAAACAATCAGCTTATCATCTTCCGACAATTCTTCCATCCCCAAAATGGCGATGATGTCCTGAAGCTCTTTATACCGCTGCAGAATCTCCTGCACGCCGCGGGCCACTTGGTAATGCTCCTCGCCGATAATATGAGGATCGACGATACGCGATGTCGAGTCAAGAGGATCCACTGCCGGATAAATGCCAAGCTCGGCAATTTGCCGCGACAACACCGTCGTCGCATCCAAATGAGCGAAAGTAGCCGCCGGCGCCGGGTCTGTCAAATCATCCGCAGGCACATATACAGCCTGCACGGACGTAATAGACCCTTTCTTGGTCGATGTAATACGTTCCTGCAAAGCCCCGACATCATTGGCCAACGTAGGCTGGTAACCAACGGCCGAAGGCATGCGTCCCAAAAGGGCGGATACTTCCGAACCCGCCTGGATAAAGCGGAAAATATTATCAACGAAAAGCAGCACGTTCTGGCCGCCAACATCACGGAAATACTCCGCCATAGTTAAACCGGTCAAGCCAACGCGCATACGCGCTCCCGGCGGTTCGTTCATCTGTCCGTAAACCAACGCTGTTTTTTCAATAACGCCGGACTCACGCATTTCCATCCACAAATCATTGCCCTCACGCGTCCGTTCGCCCACGCCGGCAAAAACAGAATAACCGCCATGCTCAGTAGCGATGTTGCGAATGAGTTCCATGATCAATACCGTCTTGCCCACGCCAGCGCCGCCGAACAGACCAATCTTGCCGCCGCGGGAATAAGGAGCAATCAAATCGACAACTTTAATGCCAGTTTCCAGAATCTGCGTTGAAGTTTCCTGCTCTTCAAACGATGGCGCCGGACGATGAATCGGCCAATGATCCGCTGCTTTAACCTCTTCAGGATTGTTGTCCACCGTCTCGCCCAATACATTGAAAACCCGCCCCAGCGTAGCTTCGCCTACAGGCACCAAAATCGGGCTGCCTGTGTCGGTCGCCTGCATGCCACGAGTCAGACCATCTGTAGAAGACATGGCTACGCACCGGACCAGATTATCGCCCAAATGCTGCATGACTTCTACGGTCAAGTGAATATCGACGCTACCGCTTTTGCCGTCGATATGAATCGCATTGAAAATATTCGGCAGTTGTCCCGGGGGAAATTCAATATCCACCACAGGGCCGATGACTTGAATGACATTTCCTCTATTCACGGGGTCAGTTCCCCTCCTTTTAACATCGTGCTACTTCAGCGCTTCCGCTCCGCCAACAATTTCACTGATTTCACGGGTAATCGTAGCCTGACGCACCTTGTTGTAGTTAAGTACCAGTTTATGAATGAGCTCTTCCGCATTATCTGTGGCTGAACCCATAGCCGTCATTCTGGACCCCAATTCGCTAGCAGCAGCCTGCATCAGCCCACCATAAATGACTGTTTCCAGATAACGAGGCAAAAGCACTGTCAGCACGGATTCCGCCGAAGGTTCAAAGATAAAGTCCCGCGCCGCCTCTTCCGCCGCCTGCGGCGCCTGGGCCGGCAGCAACTTCAAATGTGTCGGGTGTTGATTGATGGGCGAGCGAAAATACGTATACACCAAATATACTTCATCATAAAGTCCGGCGGTAAAATCTGCCGAAACCTCTGCTGCAATGCGTGTTGCGTGCTCATACGTAGGACGCTCGGAAAACCCGAGATATTCCCGTTCAATCTGATAGCTTCTGCGAGAAAAATATTCTTTAGCCTTGCGGCCTACGGCAATTATGGCAATCTCTTCTTTAGGCTTTCCTTCCATGGCCGCCAGCGCCTCTTTCATCAAATTGGACGAATAGGCGCCTGCCAAACCTTTATCAGCGCTAAGGATAAGATAGGCCGTCTTTTTAATTTCCCGCTTCGCCAGCAACGGATGCGTTACATCCAGGCGGCTGTTCGCTACCGTGCCAAGCACTTCTAGAATCTTTTCCGTAAAAGGCTGACTAGCGTACGCCCGTTCCTGGGCTTTGCGCAACCGCGCCGCCGCCACCATCTTCATGGCTTTGGTGATTTGTTCGATGCTCCGTACGCTTTTTATTCTGCGCCGAATGTCTTGTGTACTAGCCATACCCTACTCACCTCGCCCCAGGGTCAAACGTGTCCTTGAAATCCTTGATGGCTTTTTGCAAGGCCGCCTCGGTATCCTTGTCCAGCATTTTCTTTTCGATGATGGCTTTGCCCACTTCCGCGTAGTTCGTGCGCATGAACTTCAGGAAGTCTTCTTCAAAAGCAATCACATTTTCTACCGCGACGTCATCCACAAAACCGTTGATAACAACATAAATCGCCATAACCTGTTCTTCTACCGGCATAGGCGAGTACTGCGGCTGCTTAAGCATTTCCATCGTCCGTTGGCCGCGATCCAGAACCGCCTTGGTCGCCTTATCCAAATCCGACCCAAACTGGGCAAAGGCAGCCAGTTCACGGTATTGCGCCAAATCCAAGCGCAAACTGCCAGCCACTTGTTTCATCGCCTTGATCTGCGCCGACCCGCCTACGCGGGACACAGACAGGCCTGCGTTAATGGCCGGGCGCACACCGGAATAAAACAGTTCGCTTTCTAGGAAGATCTGTCCATCTGTAATGGAAATAACGTTTGTCGGGATATAGGCGGACAAGTCGCCTGCCAACGTCTCGATAATCGGCAGAGCCGTAATGGAACCGCCGCCCAATTCGTCCGATACTTTCGCCGCCCGCTCCAACAAGCGAGAATGCAAATAGAAAACATCTCCTGGATACGCTTCACGTCCTGGGGGACGCCGCAATAACAGCGACATAGCCCGGTAGGCTTGCGCCTGCTTGGACAAATCGTCATAGACGCACAACACATGTCCGCCTTTTTCCATAAAATATTCGCCCATGGCCACACCGGAATACGGAGCTAAGTATTGAAGAGGCGCGCTGTCTGCCGCAGCCGCTACAACCACAATCGTATACTCCATGGCGCCGTTTTCTTCCAAGGTCCGCACTACACGAGCCACCGTGGATGATTTTTGTCCTATAGCTACATAGATGCAAATAACGCCTTGGCCTTTTTGATTCAAAATGGTATCAATGGCAATCGCCGTTTTACCGGTTCCCCGATCGCCGATGATCAGCTCACGCTGGCCGCGTCCGATAGGAACCATGGAGTCAATAGCCTTGATCCCAGTCTGCAGCGGTTCTTTGACCGACTGCCTGTCGGCAATGCCAGGCGCCTTGTGTTCAACAGGTCGAAACTCCGTCGCCTGAATCTCACCTTTGCCGTCAATAGCATGACCTAAGGCGTTTACGACGCGGCCTATCATGCATTCCCCGACAGGAACTTCCATAATACGTCCGGTCCGTCGCACCGTGTCGCCTTCTTTAATGGTAGCTTCGCCGCCAAGAAGCACGGCCCCTACATTGTCTTCTTCCAGATTCAAGACCATCCCCTGCACATCATGCGGGAATTCCAGCAGTTCTCCAGCCATAGCCTGATTAAGGCCATGAATGCGGGCAATGCCGTCGCCGACTTCAATAACGGTGCCAACGTCATCTACATTCAGATCGACTTGGTACCGCTCAATCTGTTGTTTAATAATGGATGTTATTTCTTCGGGTCTCATTTTCATAACCGTTCACTCACCCCACTCTTCATCGCGTCCTGGCTTGCCAGGTTGCGCTTCAGACGTTCCAATTGTCCTTTCACGCTGCCGTCAATGCGCTTGCCGCCAATATACACCATTGCTCCGCCAATCAGCGACGCATCTTGGCGCTGACGAAGCAATACTGTTTTACCTGTCATCGCGCCCAGCCTCGCCGCTAACGCTTCTTTTTGCCGTTCTTGCAAGGGAATTGCCGTTACGACATCTGCTTCTACCATATTCTGCGCTGCATGCGCTAAAGCGCGAAATTCCGTCACTAAGGCAGGCAGCAACGCTTCCCGGCGTTTATCGATGAGCAGGCAGAGAAACTTATGCACCAGTTCACTGACTTCACCAAAAATCTGCTGCAGCGTTTCTTTTTTGACTGCTCCATCCACGCGAGGATGAAAAAGAAAGACTGAAAGTTCTTTCTGGGTTTGCACACTGTCAGCAACTGCCTCTAACTCTTGCAGAACGCGAGGCAAACATTGCTGCTCCTGTGCCAATTCATACAGTGCTTGAGCATACTTTTGAGCCAGCCTCACGTTCAGCATGGCAAACCACCTGTTTTTTCATGCTCCAGCTTCTCAATAAAATCATCTACCAACTGCGCGTGTGCCGCAGCATCCAGGTTCTGGGAAAGAATTTTCCCTGCTGCCGCCACCGAAAGAGCCACTACTTCACTGCGCAGGTCTTGCAATGCTTTTTCTCGTTCCCGAGCCAGCTCTTCTTGCGTCGCCTTAAGCAAACGAGCATGTTCTTCCTTAGCCGCTTGCAAAAGGTCTTCCTTATTCTGCTCTGCCAAGCGGTTGGCTTTTTCCACAATCTGCTGGGCCTGATTTCTGGCAGCCGCCAGCTCTTTCAAATATTCTTCTTTCAGCTTAGCTGCTTCCTGTCGCTCTTGCTCGGCCGCTTCCAAGCTGCCCGCAATGCGCTGCTCCCGTTCCGCCAACATGGACATGAGCGGCTTGTAAGCAAATTTTGTCAACAAAGCTACTAACAGCAGAAAATTGAAAATCTGAATCAGCAGCGTCGCGTTCAAATCAATCAATCCCGGCACCTCCTATCTGCAAAATGACTCCGTGCGCCGCTAAGCGGCCACAACGGTTTTGTTTTTTTGAACAACAGGCCGAGATTACTTCAAGAAGGGGTTTGCGTACAGTAAAACAATAGCAATAACCGCCGCAATGATCGGAATCGATTCGATCAAGCCTACCGAAATCAGCATATTGATCAAAATCGTGTTCTTTGCTTCCGGCTGCCGGGCAATCCCCTCTACCGCTTTCGCTGTAACCGAACCGTCACCAATACCGGCGCCTACCGCGCCTAGACCGATGGCCAAACCTGCACCAATAAATGCCCCCGCTACCATAATTGCATGTTCCATATTCAAAACTCTCCTCTCAAAATCAATTCTTGTTTCGATTTTTAATGATCATTGCTGATCGAATTAGCTAGGTATGACATGGACAACATGGTAAAAATGAACGCCTGAACCGCGCCTACGAAGACGCTGAAGGCTAACCACGCCGTCGGCACAACATACGGAGCCAGCAGACCCAAGATGATGATTAACACTTCACCGGCAAGAATATTCCCAAATAGACGGAAAGAAAGCGTAATCGGCTTCGCCAATTCCTCGATAACATTGATAATCACAAAAGGAATATACGGTTCGAAGAAATGCTTAAAATAGCCTAGGCCCCGATTCATCACACCGAGGACATGTACTAGAGCAATGATCATCAATGCCAACCCCAAGGTGGTATTGAGATCACTCGTAGGCGAAGTAAACCCCGGAATCAACCCCAGCCAGTTTGACACCAAAATAAAAAGAAAAAGTGAAATCAGCAAAGGAGCCAACTTTTTCCCTCTTGGGCCCATATTGGCTTCAATCTGTTCTAGAAGCGCTGTAATAACCAACTCCAACACATTCTGCCAGCCTCTTGGCACCAGTGCCAGACTGCGCGTCGCCGCAACTGCCAAAAGCAACACTAGGCCCATGGTCAGCCAAGTCATATACAGCGTATCAATATTCACGGTCATCCCCAAGAAACTTCCCAGTTGATGCACGCCAATCTCATGGGCGCCGCCGCCATGTTCCATTGTATTCCCTCCTTTCTTTTGCGCCACTCCGGCGCAGCGTTACAAACACCTCAATTGTTTTCGAATACTCTCCCCTGGGCACAGGCATCTACAAACCCCGTTTCACCGCAAAGAACACAAAAAAAAGAAACAGCACTCCCTGCAAGGAAAACAGCCCCACGACGGAAGCCCAAAAAGAAACGCCCTGCACCTTTAGCGAAAGCAGCAATAATAACACTAAAAAAATCAAACGGACCAGCCAGCCGACACGCATGGAGCGCACCGCCTGCGCCACCGGCAAATCTACTGCTTTTTGCACCCGGCGGCACAACAACAAATAGTACACCAGACTTCCAAGCCAGCCCAGTAAAAATCCCCTGGCCCAATCTTCCGCGCCAGCAGCCCAAGTTAACGCCGTAAAGCACGTTCCCCAGACAAACAGACCGGTCAAGGTGCGTCGAATGGAAAAAAACGTCTCCATGCCTCACTCCTGTCTGTTGACAATCTTACGGTAAATAGACCACATGCCGGCTAAAAAGCCCAGAACAATACCAAACACAGTCCCCCACGGCGCTGTGTCCAACCAGCTGTCCCACAGCCTGCCGCCAAGAACGCCAACAGCTACACAAGCAGCCATTTGCAGCCCTAGCGAACTTGCATAGGACAAAAATTGCCACCATTCTTCTTTCCCGGCCATGCAGAATCCCTCCTACCGCATAAGTAAAGTAATTCTCCAAAACCCCACGAACTCCTGCTATTCTCCTTGTATTCTTATGACAATTAGCTGTGGCTTTTAGCTAAATTACTTCAAAAATATTAAAATTAAGAAAAGCCAATAAAAAAGGTTCTATAATAAATGTTGGGGTAAGCACGCAAGAGCATGTTTACCTCAACATTTTTTTGCACAAAAAAATGAGCATAAAGTAAATAACTCACATACAATTAAAGTTGCTACACACCAA
>NZ_JAQUZF010000013.1:22150-37062 GCF_028691475.1 Anaeromusa sp. | reverse complement strand
CTTTTTTTAATATGAACCAATTAATCTATAATGAACAAAAAGCGGCAGAATTAATAAACCTTAATGGCCGACAGCGCATGTTGTCTCAAAAAATGGCATTATATAGTTTGGAATTGATTCAAGAAACAGACGGGAACAAGCGCATATGGTTGCGCAAGCAGCTTTCAGATGCAACGATATCAATGGAAAATGCGCAAACGCGTTTAAACGGAGAAGAGTTTAGCGGGTTTGTTCAAGCCTCTTTGGAAGACAAAGAGAAAATTGATACGTATATTAAGAATGGCAATGAGGTAGTAGCTTTAAGCGAGCCAGCTTTTTCTGACGAGATGAAAAAGAAGGTTCGCGAGATGATAGAAAAATCCAACGAAGTACTTTTGAGTATTGATAATACAGTTAATCAGCAACAAAAAGAAAGTGAAGCTCGCATTGCAAAAATGTTGTATTTGCAAGGCATAAGTATGAGTGTTACCTTTTTTGTATTGCTGATAGAAGCAATCTTCCTTTTTCGTCCTATGATAAAAACTATTCGCTCGGAAACAGACCAACTGGTGGAATTAAATCAAACATTAGCAAAACTATCTTCTTTGGATGGGCTTACAGGATTAGCGAATAGACGACATTTTGATAACTTCTTGAATCATGAGTGGTTGCGCGGCATACGAGAATGTACGGGAATGTCGGCTATTATTATCGACATAGATCACTTTAAATTATTTAATGATACTTACGGACATCAAGGAGGAGATGATTGTCTTAAAAAAGTAGCTACTACTCTTCAAAAGACGGTGAAAAGATCGACAGATTTGGTTGCTCGCTATGGGGGAGAAGAATTTGTTGTTGTGTTGCCCAAAACCGATAAAAACGGTGCAATTAGGATAGCGGAAAAAATTAGAGAAGAAGTTGAAAAATTACGCATTGAACATGCTGCATCTTCAACTAGTTCTTGGGTAACAGTCAGCATAGGCGTTGCTAGTTCGAATATTTGTCATGACGGATGGAAAGAGAATCTTTTGGCTGCTGCTGACGAAGCTTTATACCAAGCCAAGAATAGCGGAAGAAACCAGGTAAAAGTAGCTGAAACAGTTGGTTTTTTAAAAGGATCTGAAACTAACAAAGAAACTTGAAAATGAACGCAGGTGATTTAATGAAACTCTGTGCCAAAAAAGAAATTGTGTTGCTAAATGAGAAAAAATCCTCGTCAGAGCACCGCTCTAACGAGGATTTTTAAAAAAGAATGATGATTGAAAATCTACTTTACCGTGAGAGCTAAATAAATCGGTGGAACATTAGACTTTTAAGCGAGTTTGGATGCGTTCAATGGCGCGAATGGTGTTTTCTCTCGTGCCGAAGGAAGTCAACCGGAAATACCCTTCGCCGGAGGGGCCGAAGCCTGCGCCAGGAGTGCCGACGATATTGGCTTCGTTCAGAAGCTTATCGAAAAAGCCCCAAGAATCAATGCCAGCCGGCGTTTTTAGCCAAATATAAGGAGCGTTGACGCCGCCGAAGACGGAGAGCCCTATTTTTTGCAGGCCTTCACGGATAATACGGGCGTTTTCCATGTAGTAGTCAATGGTTTCTTGCACTTGAGCTTGGCCTGCTTCGGAGAAGATGGCTTCTGCGCCGCGTTGAATAATATAAGGAACGCCGTTGAATTTCGTAGTGTGACGACGGTTCCAGAGCGGATTCAGAGAATGGGCTTCACCGCTTTTGGTATAAGCCATCAATTCTTTAGGCACAACCGTGTAGGCGCAGCGAGTGCCGGTAAAGCCAGCTGTTTTTGAGAAGGAGCGGAATTCAATAGCCACTTCTTTGGCGCCCTCAATTTCATAGATGCTATGGGGAATATCCGCCTCGCGAATGTAAGATTCATAGGCGGAATCAAAGAGGATAATGGATTTGTTGGCTTTGGCGTAATCCACCCATTTTTTCAGTTCGCTTTTGGAGAGGGTGGTGCCTGTAGGATTATTGGGGCAGCAAAGATAAATCATGTCTACTCGCTCTTTTGGGAAAGAAGGAATGAAATTATTCTCTGCATTGCAAGGCAAGTAGGTGACATTGGCAAAGCGACCGTCTTCCTGCAGGGTTCCTGTGCGGCCCGCCATGACATTAGTGTCTAGGTACACCGGATAAACTGGATCAGTAATGGCTACCGTGCAGTCACTGGAAAAGATTTCTTGAATGTTGGCGACGTCGCTCTTGGAACCGTCACTGACGAAGACCTCATCCGTTCCGAGTTGAATGCCGCGGCTAGCGTAGTCGTGAGCGATAATTTTTTCCACTAAGAAAGCATAGCCTTGTTCCGGGCCATAACCGCGGAAGGTATCGCTTGAGGCCATTTCGTCAACCGCTTTGTGCATAGCCTCAATAGAAGCTTGCGGCAAAGGACGAGTTACGTCTCCTATGCCTAAACGGATAATGTCCGCTTCTGGGTTTTCTTCCTTGAAGTGGGTCACGCGACGGGCAATCTCCGCAAATAAATAGCTGCCTGGTAATTTTAAGTAGTCTTCGTTTAAAAAAGCCATAAAAAATCTCCTTTCGAGCGTTGAACGTTTACTCTTAATTATACAATGGATGCATTAGAAACGGTAGGGGGAAAGGAAAATAAAGAGAGAAATAAATAGCAAATAATAATGATTTTAGTTTACCGTCAATAATTATTGTTTTCGTTAGAGACTTATGTTAAAATAAAACCATCAAAGTTCTAAAGGAGGAATTAGATTATGATTTCGGAAAAATTACAAAACGCGATTAATAAGCAGATTCAGGTGGAAATGAATTCCGCTAATATTTATCTGGCGATGTCGTTATATAGCGAAACGCAAAGCTTAGGCGGTTTTGCCTCCTGGCTGCGCATTCAATATCAAGAAGAAATGGAACATGCGTTTAAGTTTATGAACTATCTTTTGGAAAGAGGCGGCACTCCGGAGCTTTCCCAAGTTGACGCACCGGCAGCTGCTTTTGGAACGCCGTTGCAGATGTTTGAAGAAGTGCTCAAACATGAGCAGTATGTAACGAAATGCATTAACGGCTTATATGATCTGGCAGTTAAAGAAAAAGACGTAGCGGCGCAGATCTTCCTGCAGTGGTACATCACAGAGCAAGTGGAAGAAGAAGCGAGCGCTACGGCGGTAGTCGACAAGCTCCGTCTGATTGGCGACAAGAGCGTAGGCGCCATCTTCTATGTGGATAAAGAAATGGGCAAGCGCGCTCGCGGATAAGCTGAAAAATGAAGCCGTCTCCGGCAGGAGGCGGCTTTTCTGTTGTACCAAAACTAATAAAACGAACCGCGAAATACAGGAAAAACGCGAAAGGGAATTTTATGAGCTATGCGCTTCTGCATAGACGTCGGTTGCTATGCCGTCCATGGCGCAACCGACCCTAACCGCATCCGGCGGCGTCGTACTCCTGTTAAAATTCCGTAACCCTCAGTCGAACCCTCCGTGACTCCCGCGACTCTTGTTCAATCTCCGTGCCCTCTCGCGACTCCAGTTCTCCTGTTCACTCTTTATATCCTGGCAGGAAAGTGCTGGGAAAAGGAGAACTAAGACAATAACTAGCTGTTGTAAAGACGAGGAGAGGGGCGAAAGTATGCAGCGAATCGTAGTGATAGGTGGTGTGGCCGCCGGACTGAAAGCCGCCGCCAAGGTGCGTCGGTTGGATGCGGAGGCGCAAATTACCGTATTGGAGCGAGGCGAACTTGTT
The DNA here is from genome assembly GCF_028691475.1 of Anaeromusa sp. NCBI lineage: Bacteria > Bacillati > Bacillota > Negativicutes > Selenomonadales > Sporomusaceae > Anaeromusa > Anaeromusa sp. The sequence goes on along the minus strand of NZ_JAQUZF010000013.1, from coordinate 33,360 downwards.
TCTTATGGTGCGTGCGGGTTGCCGTATTTTATCGGCGGCGAGGTGGAACAGGTTCGCCAACTGATGAGTTCGCCTTCAGGGACGCTGCGTACACCGGAGTTTTTCAAAAAGGCTAAAAACCTGGATGTTTTGACGCGGATGGAAGCTGTGGCGATCGAACGTGAGGCAAAGATCGTGCATGCTTTGGATTTGAAAACTGGCGTAAAGCGCCAATTCGCTTACGATAAATTAGTTTTGGCTACAGGCTCTTCCCCGATAAAACCAGCCTGGCCGGGGGTAGAAAAAGAGAATATTTTTCATGTATGGAGACCCCAAGACGCTACTGCTATTAGGCGGGGCCTGGAAGAGCAAAAATATGAAAAAGCGGTAGTAATTGGTGCCGGGTTGATCGGTCTGGAGATAGCGGAAGCGTTACGCATGTGGGATGTAGATGTGACGGTAGTGGAAATGAAAAATCAGCTTTTCCCGGCTCTTTTGGACGAAGACATGGCGCAGGAGCTGGAACTGTCTTTGGCGGCTAAAGGCCTGCAATTTTTGAAGGAAGAAGCAGTGGAAGCCTTTGGCGGCGATGCGCAGGTGCGTGAAGTAAAAACAGACAAACGGACTTTGACGGCGGATTTGGTGATTTTAGCATTGGGCGCAAGGCCCAATGTAGAGCTGGCTCGCCAAGCGGGGCTGGAGATTGGCACGAGCGGCGCTATTGCCGTGAATGAGTATCTGCAGACCTCGGACAAAGCTATTTTTGCGGGCGGAGACTGTGCGGAAAATACGCATAGGGTCAGCGGTGAGAAAGTATTTCTGCCTATGGGCTCAACGGCTAATAAGCATGGCCGTGTTATCGGTGAAAACCTTTGCGGCGCTGGCGTGAAATTTGGCGGGGTGCTGGGGACGGCGGTGGTCAAGCTCTTTGAAATGCAAGTGGGGCGAACCGGCTTGAATGAGCGTCAAGGTGCGGCAGCGGGCTTTGAATGCGTCAGTGTGACGGTTGCCGGCTATGATCGGCCGCATTATATGAAGGCAGCCCGCAAGGTACTGCTGAAGCTTACGGCGGATGCGGTATCGCGGCAGCTGCTGGGGATGCAGGCCTGGGGAGAAGGGGATGTTGTAAAACGGGTAGATGTGGCGGCCATGGCTCTTAGCCTGGGAGCGACTGTTGACAAGTTGTTTGACGCCGACCTTGCTTATTCGCCGCCGTTCAACAGCCCTATCGACATGTTGGCTGTTGCTGCTAATAAACTGACGGCTAAACTAGGACGTTGCTAACTTAGAAGGCTTTAATTAGGGCATAGGTGGGATAGATTTCCTACTTATGCTTCTTTTTTTTTTGCGCTGCCATGGAAAAAAGGAATCTGCTCTTAGGCGTTGAATAACTAAAGATGTATTTAATGCGTTGTTTTATGGAATATGTAGGATGTTTGCGTAAAAAAAGACTATAATAAGACCGTATTGAAACCGATATCATACAAGTAAGGAATACGAAGATGACGAGCAGGAGGTTCTGGTTTTGGAGCAGTCAACAATTATTGGGGTCGTATTAGGCGTGGTGGCCGTACTAGGCGGTATGGTTATAAAAGGAGCCAGTTTGACTTCACTGGCAAATCCAGCGGCATTCATGATTATCATTTTGGGAACGATTGCCTGTTTGTTTAATGCGTTTCCCATGCAGCAGATGAAGCAGATGCCGACGCTGTTTAAACAGTTAGTTCGGTTGCCGGAAATGATGACAAAACAGGAATTGGTGCCTTTATTTGTGGAGTTGTCTCAGACGGCGCGTCGTGAAGGCATTTTGGCGTTGGAAAGCCGGGTGGATGAAATCCAGGATCAGTTTCTAAAGAGCGGTTTGAGCATGGTTATTGACGGTTTGGATCCGGACTTCGTAGCGGACGTGCTGGATGCGGAAATTCGCAGCATGGAAGAGCGTCATCGTAATGGAGCGCAGATGTTCAGTCAAGCAGGAACCTATGCCCCTACGCTTGGCGTATTGGGAGCTGTGGTTGGTTTGATTGCCGCCTTGGGTAACTTGTCTGATATTGACAAACTAGGACCAGCTATTGCAGCCGCCTTTGTGGCGACTCTTTTGGGTATTTTTACCGGTTATGTACTGTGGCATCCTTTTGCTAACAAGTTGAAAATCATGTCCGGCAAGGAATCGGAAATACGCAAGATGATGGTGGAGGGAATTTTGTCCTTGCAGGCTGGCGATTCGCCTACGGCGATTGAGGCAAAACTGATGGTCTTTATTCCGGCGAATGAGCGGGCTGGTTTGAAGCCTAAGAAAGAGGAGTAGTCTCTGATGGCCAGAAAAAAGCACCACGAAGCACATCATGAAGAACATATTGACGAAACCTGGCTGGTTCCGTACGCTGATATTTTGACATTGCTCTTAGCCTTGTTTATTGTACTGTTTGCTGCAGCTCAGGTGGATCAGAAGAAATTCGAGCAAATTGCGGCTTCACTCAATGTAGCTTTTAGCGGTCAGGCTATGCTGGATAGTGCTCCAGGGCAGCCGGCTGTAACGCCGGGGCAGCCGCCGACGCCCCAAGGCATGAATGCTTCCGGGATGAATGAAGCTAAGGAACAGGCTTTTTTGAAAGAGTCCATGGATTTGATGGAAGCGCAGAAGAAGCTGGAACAGTATATCAAGAACAACAATCTTGCAGGGGACTTGCAGACGGTGATGACCGAAGACGGTTTGATGATTCGTATTCGGGACAGCGCTCTCTTTCCATCGGGAAGTGCGACTTTGTTACCGCAGTCGCAGCGTTTTGCCGGTGAGATTGCTAAAATGCTGGCTGTGCTGAATCAACGGATCACCGTGTCAGGTCATACGGATAATGTGCCAATTAATACTCGGGAATTTCCATCTAACTGGGAACTGAGCTCGCAACGGGCTGTTAATTTTATGCGCTATTTGATCGCGGATAACTCATTAAAACCAGAACGTTTCAGTGCGATCGGCTATGGAGAGTATCGGCCGATTATGACCAATGAAACGCCGGAGGGACGTTCGAAAAATCGGCGTGTGGAAGTGCTGATTATGCGCTCGACGCGGCTGTAGGAAGTGGAAAGAACCTCTTGCGTACAAATTGTACCGCAAGAGGTTCTTTTTGAAATGAAAGAGGTGTAAACCTGCATGCGCATTATTGGCATAGGGTTGGATTTAGTGGAAGTGGACCGGGTGGCCAAAGCCATTGAGCGGCCTCGCTTTTTGGAACGAGTATATACGCCCGGGGAAATTGCCTCTTGTGAGGGGCGCGGTGCTGGACGAGCGGCTTCCTATGCAGCTCGCTTTGCCGCGAAGGAAGCCTTTCTCAAGGCTTTGGGTACAGGCCTGCGCGGCGGCACGCTGCAGGATGTAGAAGTGCTAAATGATGTATTAGGAAAGCCTAAGCTGGTAGTGCACGGCTTTTTTAGAGAATTGGCAGCCAAACATGGCGTTATCGATATTCATTTGTCTTTGACGCATACAAGAATGTATGCGGCTGCGCAATGCCTTTTATGGGGAACGGAGGGGTTAGAGCATGCAAGTAGCGACGGCAGCGCAGATGCGGGCCTGCGATCAAATCACCATTGAAAAATATGGCTTTCCTGGTCAAATGTTAATGGAACATGCCGGCGCGGCGGTGACGCGTCATATGTCGCAGGTCTTTAGCGGGCTGGCAGGTAAAAAAGTGCTTTTCTTTTGCGGTAAGGGAAATAATGGAGGCGACGGCTTTGTGGCTGCGCGCCATGCCTTGTGCCAAAACGCGAAGGTGAAGGTTTTTCTGGCGATGTCCGAAGAGATGGTCAACGGAGACGCTCGGTTTCATTTGGAACTTTTGCGCCGGTATGGAGGCGAAGTTATTGTGCTGCGCGAAGAGCGGGACTGGGAAAAGGCGCGGTTGAGCATTCTCTTTGCGGACGTTCTGGTGGATGCTCTTGTAGGTACTGGGTTCCGAGGTGTGTTGGGGGAAGGACTGGCTCGAGCGGCTCGGCTGATGAATCAAAGCGGGTTGCCGGTTTGGGCGGTAGATTTGCCTAGCGGCGTGGAGGCGGATACAGGTCAAGTATCTCCAGATGCGGTGCAAGCGGCCTATACGGTTACTTTTGCCTTGCCCAAGCCAGGGCTGCTTTTTTATCCTGGCGCTGCCTGTACAGGCGGCTGGATGGCGGCGGATATAGGCATGCCGCCGGAGGTGCTGGACGGAGTCGGGATTCAGCAGCAGTTGACTACGGCTGCGTTCGTGCGCCAATTATTGCCGACCAGGCCGGAAGATGCTCATAAAGGAACTAACGGCAGAGTGTTGGTGGCGGCAGGAAGCTTGTCTTTTTGCGGCGCCGCCTGCCTAGCGGCGGAAGGGGCTGTGCGCGCCGGCGCCGGTTTGGTTACGTTAGCGACGCCTGCGTCCTTGCAGCCCACAGCAGCTTTGAAGCTGACAGAGGTGATGACAAGGCCGCTGCCGGAGGCGGCAGATGGCGGCTGGCATAGTGAAGCGGCGGAGCGCCTGCTGGAGTGGGCTGGTTCGATGAATGCCCTGGCCATAGGACCTGGCATAGGCAGGCAAGAAAGCACCTTGGCTTGCGTGAGAAAGGTGGCGCGGGCGGTGGAGACGCCGCTGGTAGTGGATGCCGACGGGCTGTATGCTTTTTGCGGCCAAGCTGAAATTCTTGCGGGGCGTAAAGTGCCAGCTGTTTTGACGCCCCATCCGGGAGAATTGGCGGCCTTGTTGGAGTGCAGCGCTGCGGAAGTCAATGCGGACCGTTTGGGGATCGCTAAATTAGCGGCGGAAGCCTGGCAGGCAGTGGTAGTGCTGAAAGGAGCGGGAACTGTCATTGCCGCTCCCGGCGGGGAAGCTTGGATTAATCCCACAGGCAACGAAGGTATGGCGACAGGCGGCTGTGGTGATGTGCTGACAGGCATAATTGCAGCGCTCTTGGGGCAGGGCATGGCGCCGGATGCAGCTGCGGTGGCAGGGGTTTACCTGCACGGCTTGGCAGGCGATATTGTAGCGGAAACCGGCAGGATCGGCATGGCGGCAGGAGACATTGTCGCCGCTTTGGCGACTGCGCGGCATGCCTTGACGGAGAAAACGGTTTGACACTGGGAGGCATGCCTTTTATAATAGGTATATAATTGCTTTGACTATGGTTGTTGAGATGCAGGCGAGTGCCTAGAGAGCGGAGGTAGCTTGGATGTCTGATTTGCGCCAAATCGTTGTCACCCTTCCCAGCTCCTTAGTGCAAGAGGTGGGCGGTGTGGCAAAGGAAAAACAGTGCTCGGTGAGCCAGTGCTTTGAGGATGCCGTGGAAATTTATCTGCAGGCTCGCAAGCGGGAACAAATGCGGCGCGGCTATGAGGAAATGGCTGCCATTAATTTGGGCCTTGCGGAAGAGGCTCCTGTAGTTGATGTGGAATGCTTTTCCTTGTCCATGATGTGGATGGAAGGTAAAAGCTGATGGCGATACGGCGAGGGGATGTTTTCTATGCAAACCTGAGCCCTGTTGTCGGCTCCGAGCAAGGCGGACACCGGCCAGTGTTGGTTGTGCAGAATGATGTGGGCAATCGCTACAGTCCCACTGTGATTATTGCGGCGATTACTTCACAAATTTCTAAAGCTAAGCTGCCTACGCATGTAGAAGTGGCGGCGCAGCGCTTTCAACTCGAAAAAGACTCTGTTATCTTGTTGGAACAAATCCGGACCATTGATAAGCGAAGGCTGCAGGAGAAAGTGACGCACCTGGATGCCGATATGATGCGTAAGGTAGATGAAGCACTCAAGATCAGTCTGGGGCTGATACCCGTCTGACGTACATAAAGGCGGCATGCTGCGGCGTGCCGCCTTTCGTTTTGGGAAGCTACGGCTTCTGGGGATTTAAAGGAGGGTATTTTTTGCGACGCATAGTTCGTTTTTTATGCTTATTTTTGCTGCTGCTATGCTTTAGCGCTGCATCTGTGGCCGAGGCGGCCTCGCAGGCGACGCAGGTGCAGGGGGTGAAATCTCATGTGCATACCGATGCGGTGACAGGCGCCGCGAAGCTGCGGCTCGTTTTGGATTTGAACGGGCCTTTGACAGTGCCGGAAGCGGCGGTGTCGGCTACGCCGCTTCCTAATTTGACGTTGTCCTTGCCGGGAGTAAAATTGGGCAAAGGGGTTAAAGCGTCCTATCAGTTGGATGGGAAAATTGCCAATACGGCGGTTTTTAAGCGCAGCGGCTCGGATCTTGCTTTAACGGTGAATTTGCCGGGCGTGGTGCAGGCGGGAGATTACAAGGTGTTCACCTTGCCGGCGGACGATAAGGCTGGACGCCCTTTCCGCGTTGTGCTGGACATCCAGTTGTCATCGGCGCCTTTGACTAAGTTGAAATTTTCTGCTGGCTTGAAAGGAAAAGTGGTCGCTATTGACCCGGGGCATGGCGGTAGCGATTCAGGCGCTCTTGGGCCGAGCGGCCTTAAAGAGAAGGATGTTACCTTGGCAGTGGCCATGCGCACGAAAGCTCTTTTGGAAAAGTCAGGCGCTCGTGTGATTATGACTCGCATGACGGACAAGGATGTCTTTGGACCTAATGCGAGCAATGTAGAAGAGCTGAGTGCGAGGACGGCAGTGGCGAACAACGCTAAAGCGGATGCGTTTGTCAGTATTCATAACGACTCTTTTAGCAGCGCCACGGCTAGCGGTACTAGCAGCTTCTACTATGAGAAGACGAAATACGACGGCATGCTGGCGGATTGTTTGCAGGAGCAGCTGCTTAATGCCGGCGGGCGCAATGACCGAGGGGCCAATACAGCTAATTTTTATGTAATCAAAAGGACGGTTATGCCGGCTGCCTTAGTGGAATTAGCCTTTATTTCCAATTCGGAAGAAGAACGTTTATTGGCCTCGCCGACGTTTCAACAAAAAATGGCTAACGCCATTGTGATGGGCTTGGATAGCTTTTTCCGCAAGGCCGCAGCGTCAGGGGGTGTCCAATGATGCGGGATATAACCATAGCTTGCTTTTTAATGGCGGCGCTCTTTTTAGGCGGCTGCGCAAGCGACATGAAACCATCAGCGGCGCAGACGCCGGCAACAACGCCTGGAGCGGCGGCAACGCCTCCGGCAGCCGTGCTTGTGCCGCCGGGGGATACGTCGCAGCCGGAGCCGGGTACAATGCGCATAAAGGTATACAGAGGGTCTAACGATGCCAAATGGCTGCTGCCGGAAGTTTTTCAAGTGAAGAAAAATGATCACCCGGCCCGAACCGCCATGGAACTGCTGGCGGCTCCGCCTCATGGAAACGGTATGGTGGGTTTGTTGCCCAAGGAAGCAAAAATCAAGGGGCTGTGGGTTAAGGACGAAATTGCTTACGTGGATTTTAGCGAGGCGATTGCCCAGAGCGCTGGCTCTACGAGCGAACGTCTTTTAGTGGCGGCTATTGTGAACACGTTGACGGAATTTCCCGAAGTGCAAAGCGTGCAGTTTTTAGTGGAAGGCAAGCGCCGCGCTACATTGCAGGGGCATGTGGACATTAGCGAACCCCTGAGTCGCTCGGAAAAAATAATTAAACGCTAGCTCGTCCTTCGCAAGCCGCCGATTGCTTCGGCGGCTTTGTTATGCTACAATAACTAGTAAATAATTGCATAGTAGCCACTAGGGGAGCGAAAGCTGAGAAACTGCTGCGGCGGTTGACCCTTGGAACCTGATTCTGGGTAATGCCAGCGTAGGGAAGTGGGACAAAATCGTAAAGATTTTGCAACCCTCTCTTTGCGGAGAGGGTCCCTTGTATTATCGCCACTCTCTCTTAGCGGCTGCATGCCGTCCGGCGCAAGCTGGAACGAGAAGGAGGAAAAAACATGGCAACACAAATGCAGTTGGCAAGACAAGGCAAGATTACCGAGGTTATGGCCGCAGTAGCTAAAGCGGAGGGGATGGCGCCAGAGGCGTTGCGAGAAAAAGTGGCGGCAGGTACGGTGGCGATATGCGCCAATGTCAATCATACGTCCTTGCGTCCGTTTGGTTTTGGCGAGGGCCTTTCGACCAAAGTAAATGCTAACATCGGCACGTCCAGTGCCTTCCCGGACTTAGAGCCGGAGCTGGCTAAGCTGGATGCAGCTATTGCTGCAGGGGCCCATGCGGTAATGGATTTGTCTACTGGCGATAATATTGACGCGTCCCGGCGAGCGATTATTGAACGCTCGACCGTTGCTGTTGGTACAGTACCTATCTATCAAGCTACGGTGGAAGCTATTAAAAGCAAGGGTTCCATTATGGAGATGACTGCAGACGACATGCTGCATGTCATTGAGAAACAGGCGGCGGACGGCGCTGATTTTATGACGCTTCACTGCGGCATTACGATGGAAAGCATCGGCAGGCTGCGCCGGGAAGGTCGCGTGATGGACATTGTCAGCCGCGGCGGTTCGTTCTTGACTGGCTGGATGCTCCATAATAATAAGGAAAATCCCTTGTATGAGCGTTATGATGATTTGCTGGACATCTGTCTGCGTCATGATGCGACCATCAGCTTAGGCGACGGGTTGCGTCCCGGCTGTTTGGCGGATGCCACTGACCGGGGTCAATTGCAGGAATTGCTGATTTTGGGCGAGCTAGTTGACCGCGCCTGGGCCAAAGGCGTGCAGGTGCTTGTGGAAGGACCCGGTCATGTGCCTTATGACCAGATTGAGGCCAATGTGAAGCTGCAGAAGCGCCTTTGCAAAGGCGCTCCGTTCTATGTGCTGGGGCCGTTGGTTACCGATGTGGCCCCAGGTTATGATCATATTACGGCCGCCATTGGCGGTACGCTGGCTGCGGCTGCAGGAGCTGACTTCTTGTGCTATGTGACGCCGGCGGAACATTTAGCGCTGCCGACCATTGACGATGTACGTGAAGGCGTAATGGCTTCGCGGATTGCCGCTCATGCTGCGGATATTGTGAAAGGCGTGCCTGGTGCGAAAGAGTGGGACTTGTCGATGGCGAAAGCCCGTAAAGCCTTGGATTGGGAAGGCCAGATTTCTTTGGCTTTGGATCCGGAAAAAGCGCGCCGCTATCGGCAGGAGCGAAATGCCGGCAACGCGGAAGCTTGTTCCATGTGCGGCGATTATTGCGCCATGAAGATTGTCAGCGAGCATCTGGGAAAATCGGGCGGTTCTTGCTAAAAGGACGCTTATAGATTCTCTGATCCTGGCATCTGTTTATAGAAGTACCGCAATGAAGCGGGGGACTCTTTCTTTAGAAAGGGGCCCTCGGCTTTCTTTTTTCAGCAGGGAATTGCTTGTTGGTCAAGAATAAACAAAACAGATGCTATCTTTTTAGGATGGGAGCTATAAGACTATGAAAATATGCGAAGTAGGCGAATTTGGCCTGATTCGTTTACTCCAGGAGGAAACTCAGACTCCTGGGGTGATTGTCGGTATTGGCGATGACGCCGCTGTAGTGCAGCCGACCCCAGATCATGTGACGCTGTTAACAACCGATATGCTGGTGGAAGGCGTGCATTTTATTTTGACCACTACCGATGCTTGGAGCCTTGGTTGGAAGGCTATGGCGGCCAATCTCAGCGATATTGCCGCCATGGGAGGCAATCCGCGCCATGCGTTGATTTCTTTGGCGCTGCCTCAGGACTGCCAGGTGGAATTTGTGCAACACCTTTATCAAGGCATGCGGGCGCTGGCTAAAGAATATAACGTGGGCATTATTGGCGGGGATACTGTTTCCTCCTTGCAAGGATTGGTCTTAAATGTGGTTGTTACCGGCGAGGCGCTGCCTCAGAAGGTATGTTACCGCAGCGGCGCTCAGTGCGGCGATGTAGTGGCCTTGACCGGTACGGTGGGCGATTCTGCCGCAGGGCTGTGGCTGCTGGGGCAAAAGGAAGCCCAAGAAGAGCCTTGGGCCAAGCCTTTGCAAGAGCGGCATTTACGTCCTAGACCGCAAGTTGCCTGGGGCAAGATACTAGGCGAAGCCGGCATAAACAGCCTCAATGACATTAGCGACGGCTTGGCCAGTGAGGCCAATGAAATCGCCGAAGCCAGCGGGGTGTCTATAGAACTGCGGGCGGCTGACGTTCCGCTTTCGCCAGAGGTGCTGCAGGCTGCGGGGCGGGCTCGGATCAATCCTTTGGAATGGGCTCTTTACGGCGGCGAGGATTACCAGCTTCTTAGCACGATGTCGCCGGATACGCTGGCGCAGCTGCAACGTGAGATGCCGCAGCTGCCTTTGGCGGTGATCGGCACAGTCAGCCGGGGACAGGGAGTCTATTTGCGTCAGAGCGACGGGCAGCGGGCGCTGCTGCAGCCGCGGGGGTATAATCATTTCCAACAGGAGGATTTGTAATGTCTTGGAAATGGAAGACGGCGTCGCCGGAGGAAACTTGGAAACTGGCGCAGCGTCTGGGAACGTTGCTGCGCGGCAAAGAAGTGCTTTGTCTTTCCGGTGACCTGGGGGCGGGGAAAACACTTTTTTCGCAAGGCTTGGCTAGCGGTCTAGGCGTGGCGGAGGATGTAACAAGCCCGACCTTTACGTTAATGAACGTATACCAAAGCGGCAAAGGGGAAATGTATCACTTTGATCTGTATCGCTTAGAAGATGCTTCACAGCTTTGGGACATTGATTTTTACACGTACGTAGAAGGGCGGGGCATCGCGCTTATCGAGTGGCCGGATGCTTTTTGGGAGGAAATGCCTGCTGAGCATTTGCGCATTTATCTGCGCTGTGGCGCGGCGCAGGATGAACGAGAGCTTGAATTGGAGCCCCATGGCGAGGGCTATCAAAGATTGTGTGAGGAGTTGAAAGCAGATGCCGGTATTGGCTCTTGAGACGGCTACTTTGGTTTCCGGCGTAGCTTTAGCGACTGAGTCGGCTCTTTTGGCGGAGTGGAAGCTGGAAACGACGAAAACTCATTCGGAGCTGTTGCTGCCGCATATTGAAATGCTGCTGCAGGCGGCGCAGGTGGAAAAACAGCAGCTGCAGGCAGTGGCGGTCAGTCTTGGCCCCGGATCGTTTACAGGGCTGCGCATCGGCTTAGCGACGGCGAAAGCCTTGGCTTACGCTCTGGGCATTCCCCTTATCGGCGTGCCGACATTGGAAGCGCTGGCCTATAACTGTCCCGCGCCGGGATTATTGCTATCGCCATTTTTGGATGCGCAGAAAGGTAATGTGTACCAAGGGCGTTATCGCATAGAAAATGGGCGGGTTGTGGAAGCGCAGCCGCCGCGGGTGATAGCCTTCCGGACGGCTCTGGAAGAATTGATTGCAGCTGG